>JAWOIM010000518.1:0-5805 GCA_046484685.1 Chloroflexota bacterium
GAGGCCAACTTGATTCATAACTTGTGAAATTCACAGATGCAGAGGACCTGGCCCAGGCCCAAACAACGGTGGCTGAAATGCTGACTTTGGCGCATACCTTGCCGAATTATTGGCTCACTTTGTTAGAAGAGGCAGATAGAGTTGGTACAGGCTGCTTACGATCTGGAACTCATAGGCACCCATATCAATCCTTCCCTTCTGTACACGTGGGTTGCCGTCTAGATCAACCGGGTTGCCCTCACCGTCGCTGAGGAAAAGGGAAAGGTCAGTATCCGGGTCGGCGGCATTGATGGCCGGGGAACCCTCTTGGAGATGCAGATCACCGTTCGCGGCGTCCGCGAAGAGAGGATCTTCGGTCAGAGCGTGTTCGTCGACGATGAAGCTCTGATTCCACCCCCATCATGGCTGGACGCGAATTATCGGCAGGTAATTATGGTGCGAAGTGAGGTCCACATCGCGACACCACTCGAATGAGTCCGTGACATAACCGTTCGAGCGTGTAACGGCCACGCCACAGGCTTCTGCTTCTGTGGCCTCCAGGTTGGTGCCGGTTATCACCGTAGCCGTCAGGTTCCATTGCTGTAGGTTCCCTGTACAAACCTCTTCTATCTGGCCCACTGCGCTGGCGCCGGTCATCTGCGTTACGGTGATGACCACGCTCACTATCTGGGCAGCAGTGCAACCCCCATGGCCGCTCACGAGCACTTCTTGGCCGCTGTCATACAGAGGGAGGATCGGGGAAACCCCGAAAGGAATGGAAATGCGCTGTGACACCAGAATCTCGACCCGGCCACTAGTCTCGTCGTTAGCGGTAATGTCGGCTGTCTGTTGGGAAGAAAGTTGGGGGAGGGGTAATGGGTGAGGGTCGTTGTGAGACTCAGAATGTACTTTTCCCAGCGCTGTCTCGGTAAATAAGGCACCGGCGATAAGCACAACCAAAATAAGCGCGATGATGTAAGGGCGGATGTGTTGACTATCGTTTTGTACTTGACTTGTGTTTGACATAGTTCTCCCACCGGATATGTTATAATCGTTTTGTAAGTTAAACTCCTGCCAGCAGCATAACCGGTGGGCGTTCCGAAAACGTTCCCAGAACGTTCCGAGACCGATATGAGTGGGCTGACGCTTAAATTACTTGGTACCCCTGAAGTCATACAGGATAAGCAGGCTGTGGCCGGCTTTCATTCTATCAAAGCCCGCGCCCTGCTCTACTACGTTGCTGCCGGCACCCAGCCACAAGCGAGAACGAAGCTGGCGGGTCTTCTGTGGGGAGAATTGTCCGACGTCCGGGCTAACGCCAACTTACGTAAGACACTGACGAATCTGCGTCACCTGGTCGGCCCTTATCTGACCATCAGCCGCGATTCCGTGGCCCTCAATGAAAACAATCCCCCCTGGTTAGATGTGCGCGAATTCGAAACAGCGTTGCAAACCGGTGACCCGGCCGGACTGCAAACGGCCGTTGATCTGTATCGCGGTGATTTCCTGGATGGATTTTACCTGCGGGCTGCTCCGGAATTTGAAACCTGGCTGCTGGCGCAGCGTCACCGGCTGCGCGAACAGTTGCTGGCGGCGCTACAGAGACTGGCAGAATACGAGGCCGGCAAGGGACACGTCGCAGCGGCCATCGACCACCTGCAGCACCTCCTGGCCCTGGAACCACTGCGCGAGGAGATCCATCGCCTGCTGATGCACCTTTTGGCCCAGGACGACCAGCGTGCCCGCGCCCTGGCTCAATACGAAGCATGCGCCCAAATTCTGGCCGCGGAGTTGGGGGTAGAGCCGGGCCAAAAAACAACGGCCTTATTCAATCAGATTCGAGACGGAACATTGACGCCGGCGCTTGCGGCCACACCGGCAGCCACCGCTCTTCGCCACAATTTGCCTGCGCCAACGACTTCATTCGTAGGCCGCGAAGCGGAGCTGGCACGCCTGAAAACCTGGCTGGCCACCGGCGACAACCGCCTCCTGACCATCGTCGGTCCTGGCGGTGTCGGAAAGACGCGATTGGCCTTGCAGGCCGCCTGGACTGCCCTGGACGACCTGGCCGGCGGTGCCTGGTACATATCGCTGGTATCGCTGGAAGATACGGCCGGATTGGCGGCGGTTATGGCCTCGACGCTGGGCATATCCTTTTTCGGCAAGGCCAGCTTGGAAGCACAGGTTGTTCGTTATCTGCGCCGTAAAGAACTGCTGCTCGTACTCGACAATGCCGAGCACCTCATTTCGCAGACCCTGGCCGACTTTCTCATGGAGATTTTGACTCAGGCCCCGGCCGTGCGCATTATGGCCACGTCGCGCGAGCGCCTAGTCATGCAGGCAGAGCAGGTGCTGGCTTTGCCGGGCCTGGCCTATACGGACGAAGAGAAGGCCGTTGCCGGTTTATCTTACCCCGCCGGGCAGCTCTTCCGGCAGCGGGCAGAAGGGCACGGCCACCCGTTGCCGGCCACGCCGGAGGTGAACCGGGCGCTACAGCGGCTCTGCCAGTTGGTGGAGGGCCTGCCGCTGGCCCTGGAACTGGCAGCAGCCTGGGTGAACACCACGTCCCTCAATAACATGGTCGCCGAGATTGAGCGCGGATTGGATTTCCTGGCAACAGACCTGCGCGACCTGCCACTCCGCCAGCGCAGCATTCAGGCCGTCTTCGAAACCTCTTGGAAAATGCTAGAGGGTGATGAGCGGCGCGTCATGCGCCAACTGGCCTGTTTTCGGAGTGGTTTTTCGGTTGATGCTGCCGCCGTGGTCGCCTCGGCAACGCCGGCCCAGTTGCAAGCCCTGGCCAATAAATCGTTAATTCGCGCCCAGGGCAACGGCCGTTACGACCTGCATGAGTTGATCCGCCAATACGCGGCGGGGAAACTGGCCCAGCGCCCGGCTGAAGCGGAGGCGGTTGCCGGGCACCACGGCCATTACTTCGCCGATTTTTTGGCCAGGCGAGAAGAGGCAATCCAGGGCACCGGCTACTTGCAAGCTAAGGCGGAAATCCAGGTAGACGTTGACAACGTGCGTAAAGCGTGGGAATGGGCAGTGGCCGCCCCCAGTCTGGAGGATATCGCCCGCTCGGCAGAGACGTTGCACTATTACTTTCTCAATACGCAGGGACTATTCACTGAGGCGGCGCAGCGGTTCCAACGTGCAGCAGCGCAAATCGCCGCACATGCGACCGGCGCTGAGGCGCTGCTGGTTGGTCGTCTGTTGTTGAAAGCAGCCATCAACCGGCGCCTGTTGGGCCAGTTGGAAGAGGCCGGCCATTTGGCAGAAGAGAGTCTGTCCATTTTCTACCGGCAAGAGTTTGACGACGACGTCGCCCGCGCATCCAGCACGCTGGGCGTGATCCGGCTGCAGCAAAATGAGAAAGAGGCGGCGTTGCACCTGGCAGAAACGGCCGTGGACCAGGCGCGCGAACTGGATGCACCCATCACCCTTTGTCTTTGTCTTAATAACCTGGCCTACATCCTGGCTCACAATGGCAAACACGAAATCGCCATCGCCAGAGCGGAGGAAAGTGCGGCGCTGGCTCAGGCCATTGGCTATCCGCATGGTGAGCTCTCGGCAATGAATATGCTCGGCGTCTATTATGAACGAACCGGCGACGTAGATAAGGCACAGGCCATTTTTGAAGAACTGGTGGCTCGCTGCCGAAAAACGGCCACGCAGAGCCGGCTGGCACAGGCGGTCAATAACCTGGGATCACTCTACAAGAAACACGGCCAACCAGACAAGGCCCGGCCGCTGTTGCAAGAAGGCGTGCGCCTGTATGAAGCGGTGGGCCAGGTGCATTACGCGGCTTTTGTCACCGTGATGCTGGGGGAGATTATCGTTGAGCAAGGCAGCTACCAGGAGGCCCGGTCTCATTGCCGGCAGGCGCTGCAGATTGGCCAGGAAATAGAAATGCCCGCGCTGACCTTAAGTGCATTGGTCCTTCATGCCCGCTTGCTTATGGCACAGGGAAAAGACGCCGACGCAGCTTCTATCCTGACCCTCGTGGCCCAGCATCCGGCCGCCCTGGTGGACACGAAAGAAGATGCGCAGCAGGCTTTGCAGACATTACAGGCAGCCATGCCGCCGCCGGCGTTTGGTGCAGCCACAGATAGAGGAACGGGTTGGGCACTTGATGACGTTGCCGGCGAGGTGATGGGTTTTCTGGCACAGTCGTCGCTGCCTGCCCCAGGATGACCAGAGTTATAGTGCGGGCTTGCCTGTGTGGTAACCTTGTCCAGCGTTTCGGTGAGGCCACTGATAAAAATGACCGGGATTTCGGCCAGATCCGGGTCTGCCTTCAACTGGGCACACACTTCAAGGCCGTTCATCTCTGGCATGTTAATGTCCAGCAGAATCAGGTCCGGCGGGTCGCTCCTGGCCGCTTGTAATGCCAAACGGCCGTTGGGCAACGGCCGTATCTATGACCGTTGAGGGGGAATACGGCCGTTCCTACAGCTTCTACAGCGTGGCCTATGACTATGTGGGCTGGCAGCAGTTGCCGCCGTTTAAACCACAGACGGTCACGTTTGTTCCTCCGTACTTGATTTGTACCGCTCCCCTATATCGAGATAGATTGACGATCTCAGAGAGAGTTTTATTATTAAAAAGGCAACAGATTGTTTGATTTTTTACTTTTTTAAAGAGAGAAAACAAGGAGACTGTAGATAATGGAACAAAATCATAGTCAACAGGGGAGCTACCTAAGATTCTTTGCCATGATCGGAACGGCGATGGTCATCATGTACTTTTTAATGTATCTGAATTCCTATCAGATACTGGAACATGCCTGGTTCAGCGAAACAAGGCTGTTCATGACAACGATTATGGGCGGGTCTATGATGGCAATCATGCTATTTTTCATGCGGGGGATGTATAAGAACAGCAAGGCCAACGCCGCAATCTTCATTGGGGCTGCCCTCATGCTGCTGCTCTCTGTCTGGTTGGTACGCAGCCAGGTAACTGTCGATGGCGTGGACTATATGGAAGGGATGATTCCCCATCACTCCATCGCCATATTAACCAGCGAGCGTGCCGGGATTAAAGACTTGCGGGTGCGGGAACTTGCTGATGAGATCATTGAGGCACAACATAGAGAGATTAAGGAAATGGAATGGCTAATTGAGGATATCAGAACCAACGGTGTAGCTGAAACACAAGAGGAAGCGGATGCAAGACCAGTACCGGAGTTTTCTGGAACTCCAGACTAACCTCTCGCTTTATAAATGGTCAACTCACACGTTTCTCCGGCTTCCAGCAGGATTACGGATAATTTGTAGACCAGTTAACCAAACCGGATAGATTTTGGTCGTGTCACCCAGGTTGTTTTGCCAGACGGCCGTTGCAACGGCTGTACAACGCTCTCCCCGCTATACTGCTCCATAAATCGTAACGCAGATTAGATGTAGGGGCAACCCTTGTGGTTGCCCCCGGGCAGGCACAAGGCGCTGCCCCTACTAAGCGTGATTTGATCTGCCCCCAGATAAGGAGCTTGCATGAAAATTTCAAGGCCATTGATTGCTGTATCCGTTTTTGTCCTCGTTCTTTCTTTTCTTTACCTTCTCTTGCCCCCAACTGCATCAGCCAACAATACCTGTAGCTGGAACGGCAGCGTCGACAACGACTGGTTTACGGCCGCTAACTGGCATGATTGCGAGGGGGCCATTCCCGGCCTGGACGACACGGCCGTTATCAGCAGCGGCGATCCGGTCATCAACGCCACCACCGGCGTCGGCAGCCTGACCAGCGGCACCAACACCTCTCTTACCATCGAGGATGGGGCTACATTGACAGTCGTGGACACGTTCACCCAGCGCGGTGCCATCC
>JAWOIM010000535.1:0-2555 GCA_046484685.1 Chloroflexota bacterium
AAACGGGGCTGGCAATGGGGTCCGTCAGGCCGGTAAGCGGGTGGGGCATAAGCAGGACGCGCCAGTAAAGCTGGGGGTAAGGCTGGTCGAAGGTATAGCTGGTATGGGAAACGGCCGACTCCCACACCACATCGGCCAGCAAGTGGCTAAAGGCGCTGTCTGTGGCTACCTGCCAGCGCGTCTCCACCACCGAACCGGGATTGGTAAGCTGCCAATTGAAGTCAAGGATCAACTGGTTGTGCCAACTGCCGGCGGCCGGCGTTTGCAGGGCAGCTTGGGGCAGGGCCAAGCGCAGCCGAATGGCGTCAAACCAGACGCCCCGGTCATTGTCAGTACCGGTCAGGCTGGTCAGGCGCAGCCGGCCCTCACCGGCCGTAAAGTCAAAGCTGCCCAGCGAGGCCCACTGCCCTACCCGGGCATCCTGATTGAGGACTACCTGGCTGCTGCCCAGGGCATGGGTGATGGTATACCGTGCCCCGGTCGTTTCGGCCGCGCCGGTGTAGCAGTAGGGTATATGGACCTGGAGTTCGTAACGGCCGTTTTCGGGCACATTGAGTGCCCATTCCCCCCAATGATGGCTCTGGGCCGGATCCGTCACCGACCAGGCATAAAAGGCGTGGCCGTTGTTGCCACAGCCAAACTCCGGCACATGCCAAAAATTGCCGCTCATGGTGAACTGGCTGCTCAATTCATCGATATAAATGTAGGGCACTTCAAAACCGAGGCGGTCGGCCACCTCCTGCCGCAGCCAGGGCAGCAGCGTGTGGGCCTGGTCGCCGGGGCAGGCCGTGCCCAAACCGCCAAACACCTCCCGGTGACTCATCAGGTGGGGCAGCCCCCAGTTCATATTGGGCAGCGTTTTACTGGCGTCAAAGACGTCAATCTGGCGCTGGTCGGCCTTCCAGGCAAAGAGGTTGGCCACCGAGTTGAGCATGGGGGCGGGCGGCACAATGCCGGGCGGATCATCCGAAGGCAGGCTAAAGGTGCCCAACATGGCCACGCCCATACTGCCGGTATTGGCCGGACCGGCATGAGCGCCAACCACATCATCCCCTCCCTGACGTCCTTCGTAAATGACGCCATGTTTGTCTACCAAAAAATGGTAGCCGATGTCCCCCCAGCCCAGGGTCAGCGTGTGGTAACCCCAGATAGCTCGCACAATAGCCGCCCAATCCTGATCTTCGTTACTGGTGGCCGTGTGGTGGAGGATGAGATGGCTGACAGGATAATGGGGAAAGGGCTGCTCCTCAAAGCAGGCCGGCTCTTCGCACCAGTTTTCGCGGCTGATGACGGTGGGTTTGGGGTAGCCGTCCCCTGTTTCCGTGGCGGGCTGCCGGGCCAGCAGGTCGGCCGTGGTTGGTCCCCGGCTGCTGTCAATAAAGGTCAGGTCAATGGCCTGCAGCGCAGGCACAGCGTCCCCGGCCGGGGCATAAAATTCCAGAGCGAATTGGAGATGGGTATGGGTTAGACTCAATTCCTGGTCAGTCCCGGCTGCGACAAAAAGCATGTCTCCCACCTGCCGGGATGCACCGGGCAGAGTCCAATCGCCGTGGGCATGGATCGGCTGCCATTCGCTCCAGGAACAGCCTGTGCTGAGCGGGCCGCAGTTGCTGCCCGTGCGCATAGTTAGCTCAATCTCGGTACCGGGCGGCAGAGTGGCCTGCCAGCGGGGTACCACGGCGTTAAAGGGGAAGGGGGAGTGGATGGTAGGGGATTGGTAACGGCCGAGAAGGGATGGATTAACAAGCGATAACGAGACTGCTTCATCCAAAATCAGATTCTCCATCTGCCCCCTGGCCAGGTCAGCCCGACCCAGACTAATCGTCTCCAGGATCACTCCCGCCGGTTGGGAAGCGGTGGCTTCCG
Source organism: Chloroflexota bacterium (assembly GCA_046484685.1). Classification (GTDB taxonomy): domain Bacteria; phylum Chloroflexota; class Anaerolineae; order Promineifilales; family Promineifilaceae; genus SLGK01. The sequence continues at coordinate 1,867 of JAWOIM010000535.1, forward strand.
CTTCTGCCCACTGCCCCCACCCCGGCCAACCGGCCAGGCCAATTCCTAACAAAATAAAACTCAGCACACCTAAAATTTTATAATACATCTGCTGTCCTCGTTTCAGAATAGTTTCCTAAAATCCATCTTGCTCCCCATTTTAGCGGATTTGGCATCAACCTTCATGGGCTTTTCGTGAGAATTTTGTTTAGAAACTGTTAATTTCACTGGTACAATCGAGCGATAGACAAATAGATGGATAAAGGTAAGATTGGACCAATTCTGGAATTGATCTAATCCAGGTTTCGCTGATGAATGATCAAAACAAAGTTGAAAACAAACCGGTTACACTCGGCTGGTTAACGGCCGTCATTTTCCTACTCCTCTGGTTGACCCTGCTGGTAGGTGGCTACTTTTGGGCACACAATCCCTTTGATTCTGACTCCTTTACCGGTCTGGCCCTCACCGGGCTGAGTGTGTTGCTCTGGCTGTGGCTGCTGGCTCTGACAACGACAGCAGGCTTACGCCTGGCTCACCGGCCTTTGGCCGCAGAGCCGCTGCCCCTGCGGTTAGCGCTGGCCGCCGGATTGGGCCTGGGGCTGCTGTCGCTGCTGCTGCTGGGCTGGGGGCTATTAGGCGGGCTGCACAGCCTACCGGCCTGGGCCGGGCTGCTGCTGGCCACCGGGCTGCTGCGCCACGATTTGCGCCAG
>JAWOIM010000125.1:0-4102 GCA_046484685.1 Chloroflexota bacterium
GAGGCTCTGCATTTGAGTATTGAGGAGGGCAGCGTCTTCGGTTTTATCGGTCGCAACGGGGCCGGCAAGACGACCACCATGCGTATTTTGACCACGCTGCTCAAGCCGAGCAGTGGTCAGGCCTGGGTGGCCGGCCACTCTGTGACCAAAGAGCCACAGCAGGTGCGTCGGGCTATCGGCTATATGCCCGACTTTTTTGGTGTTTATGAAGATATGAAGGTATGGGAATATCTCGATTTTTTTGCTGCCTGCTACAACGTGCCCTCCGCCCTGCGGCCGCAGATGATCGACGACCTGCTGGCGCTGGTCGATTTAGGCCACAAGCGGGGCGACTTTGTAGAAAGCCTGAGCCGGGGCATGAAGCAGCGCCTCTGCCTGGCCCGCACCCTGGCCCATGATCCCCAAATTCTCATTCTCGACGAACCGGCCAGCGGCCTGGATCCGCGTGCCCGTATCGAAATGCGCGAACTGCTGCGTGAACTCAAGCGGATGGGCAAAACCATCTTCTTCTCCTCCCATATTTTGTCCGAAGTGGCCGACATTTGTACCAGCATCGGCATTATCGAAGCGGGCCAACTGGTCGTAGCCGGCGACATGGCCGAGATGCGCCGCCGTCTACGTGCCCACCGCCTTATTCAGATCCGCGTCCTGGGCGACCTGGCTCCGCTGCAAGGGTACTTGCTGACCCATGAGCAAGTCCATACGATTACCAGCAGTGACGAGGTAGATTTGCCGTCTGATACCCTTCGTTTTGACTTTAACGGCAGCGACGCCGACCTGGCCGCGATGTTGGGTGAACTGGTACGCCGCGACATTCCCGTCATCGGCTTGCATGAGGAGTCAGGCGATCTGGAAGATGTTTTCCTGCACGCGACAAAAGGGATTCTGAATTAGAAGTAAAAAATGTTCGTGTGAAGCGAATACCAAACTGGCTACTGGCTACTGGCTACTGGCTACTGGCTACTGACTACTGACTACTGACTATTTTACATAGAGGTGAATTATGGCCAGGAAAAGACGCAAAATTACGGAGTACAGTATAGACCCGGCGGCGCAGAAAATGCTGATCCGGGCCGACGAAATTGGCGTTGGCACCGCCTTTACCCGCGCCGATGATATGGCTCCTTGTAACATCGGTTTGGCGGGGATGTGCTGCAAGATTTGTGGTATGGGGCCTTGCCGCCTGACAAAAGAAGGGCACGTGGGTGTTTGTGGGGCCACCATTGACACCATCCAGGCCCGCAACTTGATTCGGGCTATTGCTGCCGGTTCCGCCGCTCATTCTGATCACGGCCGGGACATGGCCTTCATTCTCAAAGCAACTGCCAGGGGAGAGGCTGAGGGGTACGTGGTGCGCGACGTAGCCAAACTGCACGCCATCGCCGCCCACTATGACATCCCCATTGACGGCCGTTCCCCCAACGAAATTGCCAACGACCTGGCCGACCTTTACATTGCCCAATTCGGCCAGCAGAAAGGGGAACTGGCTTTGCTCAAACGCGCCCCTGCCAAACGGCAAAAAATATGGCAGGAGACAGGCGTTTTGCCCCGGGGCGTGGATCGGGAAGTAGTAGAAGCGCTGCACCGCACCCACATCGGCGACGATCAGGACCCGGAACACATTCTGCAACACGCCGTGCGCACGGCCCTGGCCGACGGCTGGGGCGGCAGCCTGATTGCCACCGACGTTTCCGACATCCTTTTTGGTACGCCGGCGCCCCTGTTGGGGCAGGTCAACCTGGGCGTCTTGAAGGAAGATATGGTTAACGTGGTGGTGCATGGTCACGAGCCGACCCTGAGTGAGATGATCGTGGCGGCCTCACAGGCGCCAGACATCATTGAGTACGCCAAAAAAGCAGGCGCCAAGGGTGTAAACCTGTCCGGCATTTGCTGTACGGCCAACGAGATTTTGATGCGCCAGGGTATCCCAGCCGCCGGTAACTTTTTACATCAAGAACTGTCCATTCTCACCGGCGCGGTAGAAGCGATGGTAGTGGATGTGCAGTGTATCATGCAGGCGCTGGTCGGCCTGGCCGAGCATTTCCACACCAAAATTATTACCACCTCGCCGAAAGTGAAGATTAAGGGCGCCACCCACATCCAGTTTGACGAGCACAAGGCGCTCACAGTGGCCAAAGAGATTTTGCGGACGGCCATTGACAATTATCAAAATCGGGGCCAAACTGAGATTCCCCAAGATCGGGAAAACCTGATACCCGGTTTTTCCCATGAATATATCAACTACATGCTGGGCGGCAGCTACCGGGCTTCTTTCCGGCCGTTGAATGATGCCATCATGAACGGCCGTATCCGGGGTGTGGCCGCCGTTGTTGGCTGTAACAACCCGCGCAGCCGCCAGGATTATCTGCATGCCTACGTCACCCGCGAACTGTTGAAGCAGGATGTGCTGGTGGTAGAAACGGGCTGCGGGGCCATTGCCAGCGCCAAGCTGGGCCTGCTATTGGGTGAGGCCGGCCTGGATCAAGTCGGTCCCGGCCTGCGTGAAGTGTGTGAGGCCATTGGCATTCCGCCGGTGCTGCACATGGGTTCCTGCGTGGACAACACCCGCATTCTCACCGTGCTAACCCAGATGGTCGCAGATGGCGGCCTGGGCGATGACATTGATCAGATTCCGGCCGTCGGTCTGGCCCCTGAATGGATGAGCGAAAAGGCGCTTTCCATTGGTACTTATTGTGTGGCTTCCGGTGCTTACGTCATCTTTGGCGGCTCTTCGCCAGTCAGCGGAATGCCGGGCAAAATGGCTGACAGCAACCTGGTGGCCGAATTTATTAGCTCAGGCTGGGAAAAGCTGTACGGCGGTAAGCTGGAATTCATCCCCGACCCAGATGAAATGATTGCCAAGACGCTGGCCCACATTGACAAAAAGCGGGCCGATCTGGGGCTGCCGGTCTACGATCCCGACCGGTTTGGCCAAAGCGGCGACGCCCGCATGTTGGCCCTGGAAGAACTACCGGTCTGGCAACAGCGCGAAGCGTTATATGGCATGGAAGTGGTTTAGGAGACAACACGAGCACGGCGCACCAGCAAATCAACAAAAATAATCCGTGCAATCCGTGTTTATCCGTGTCCTGTTTTTAGGAGGAAATGATGTCTCGATACATTGCAACACGGGCGATTCGCGGGGCTAACGCCCTGGTCATGGAAGCGGAGGCGATGCTGGGTGAAGCATTGCGCGAGAAGGGGGGACAAACGTCCGTCGCCTTCCCCAACACAGCTTACTACCTGCCCTTAATCTACGGCATGACCGGCGAAAAGGTTGAAACATTAGGCGATTTACGGCCGGCGCTAAAGCATGCCAGAGAGCTGCTGCATCCCGTTCCCTCGCCCAAACATTGGACGCCTTACCTGGGCGAAACGTTGGACAGCGGCATGGCCACGCTCATTGCCGCCGAGGTGATTGAAGCGGTGCGCTTCGTCTACGGCTTGCAGCCGGAGCCGCTGCCGGGCTTTGAACTGGCGGGCGGCACCGCTTATGGCGGCAACGGCAATGGCGCCGTGGGTCATTTGAACGGGCCAATTGACGATATTCAGCTCCGCACGTGGGGCATTCAGTTGGTAGACGGCCGTATGTCCGGTTTCGCCGCTATTGTCGGCTGTGCCAAATCGAACGAAGTGGCCGTCAAACTGGTACGGGAACTGCAAAAGCGCAACATCCTCACCTTTTTGTCGGGCAATGTCAACGGCCGTTCCATCATCCACCAGCTCCACGAGGAAGGCGTAACCCTCGGCTACGATACCTACACCGTTCCCTTCGGTACTGACACCCTCAGCGCCATTTATGCGCTGGGCTTTGCCACCCGCTCGGCGCTCACCTTTGGCGGCCTCAAAGCCGGCCAGGCCCGCGACATCCTGCTCTACAACCGGGAGCGCGTCTTTGCCTTTGTTCTGGCCCTGGGCGAGGTGGACGATCTCAAATACGCGGCTGCCGCCGGCGCCATTAACTTCGGCTTCCCCGTCATTGCCGACACCGTCATTCCCGAAATCTTACCCACCGGCGTTACCCAGTACGAACATGTCGTCAGCAGGCCCTGGAACGAGATCGAGGGGCAGGACGACATGGAGCGGGCCGAGCGGCTGGTGC
>JAWOIM010000201.1:0-12404 GCA_046484685.1 Chloroflexota bacterium
GCCGGCGCCGGCGAAGATCGCATCCGCCACCGCCAGCTCCTCCTCGAGCGTCCCGCCGGGAGGACCGGTGGTGTTGAAGTCGCCCTGGAGGGGGGGGGGGTAGCTACGGCGGCACCACCATCGCCGCCTCTGGCCAGAGCCATACCGCCATCACCGGCGGCAAAACCGTTTACTGTCATACCTGACGGGACATTGAGTAGGCGTGCAGGACCACCCTGACCACCGGTGGCCACCGCGTCACGGCCGTTACCACCGGTAGCAGTTGTGACACAGGTTGCGTCACCACCATTGCCGGCCAGGGCCTCGGCGTTACCGCCGTCACCACCGCCCCCTGTCTGAACTTCAATGAGTCCCAGGCCAAAAACGGCTCCGCGAGAGAAGAAATATTTGCTGGCATCACCACCCTGACCCCCTCTGGCCGTGGCCAGAGCACCGGGGTGAGCGGTATTGCAGCCCGGATTACCATCTTCGCCGACAGCAGTTGCCCAACCACCATTACCAGCATCACCAGGGCGCATAATGATGGGTAGACCGGTGGGGCTTTCAAAGGATATGCTGCGGGTAGACGCCAGCATCAGTAAGCGGGACGGATCGCTGCCACGACCGCCAAAGGCGCGGGCGTGTCCCGGTGCCGGCGTAATCGAGGTGGCATCGCCGCCGTGCCCACCGTCGCCACCGGCCAGGATTGCCCCGCCACAGACTGTCAAGGGACCATTGATGAAGACGATTAGTCTGCCACCAACACGGCCGTTACGAGCGCGAATCGTGCCTGACCCCATCCGGTCTGAGCCGTTGCCCCCATCTTGAGCTTTCAGATTGGTGCCGGGACCGAGGTAGATATTGCCCCAGCCGCGGACGATCAAGTCTCGACCTGGGCTATTATTGCGTGCTTTGCCCCCATTAAATACCAGGTTATAGACGTTGGGGCCTCCCAACTGGCAGGGGCTGGCTGCAGTGACAGTATGGGCCAGAGAGTCTGGCAGCTGCTGGCTGGGATCGTAGGCGTAAACGGCCGTTGTGGCCACAGCCATGCTGCCATCATCAGCCTCAATGGTCAGGGTGACTTCATAACGACCGGGTGCGCTGTATGTGTGAGTTGGCGTCTCACCGGTCATTTGTGTACCATCACCAAAATCCCATGCAAACAGCAAAGATTGAGGGGTTGCGTGGTCGGCAGCGGCCGTGAACGTAAAGGGCTGCTGCGCCGCCAGCACCGTCTGTGGCTGGCTGATCCAGACCGCCGGAACGGCGGGTACGATCACGTCGTCCGTGATGACCAGGTGCAGCCTGGATTCACAGGTCTGCCCGTCTGTGTCCGTGACCGTTAAGGAGACGTCATAGGTTCCGGCAGCGCTGTAATTGTGTACGGGATCACGGGCCATCGAACTTGCGCCATCACCAAAATCCCACTCATAGCTAACCGGTCCCCCATTGGGATCGGCACCTTCACCCCAGAAGGCAACTTCAGCCGGGAAGTCAGGCGTGGTTAGACCGATCAGCGTGTCGGCCCTGGCCGAACAGGTGGGCGCCAGCGGGTTGGTCGCCCGTTGGTGGGGCAGGACGTCAAATTCCCATTCTTCTGCGTTCGGGTCGTTGCCGATGTCCAGATTGCCGGATGACCGCACAACGGCCGGTTCATCAGGTGTGCCAACGGTCATATCACCCCGATTGGAATGAATAACCAGATCTTTGCCGTCAGCATCTTCGTCGCTGCATTCGTTGTCTGCCATGCCGGTGAGGCTAACATCTTGCTGGCCGTTTATGGTCACTTCTACACAATCACCGGCCAGCGTTCCGGCAATGCTCGTATCCCCTGTCACGGTGATGTGAACATCCCCCGTTACCGTCACGGTAACATCTGCGGGAATGTTGAATGAGGAAAAAGTGTACACACCGCCGGGCAATGTGGTATTGGCCGGCGGCTCAAAGGGTGTGATGTCGGTAATAAGGGGTAGATAAATAAAAGAATCTGCTCCTGAATGGTTTAGCGAACTATCCGGTGCGGCCCCGGTTGTATCAGCCTCTGTGGGCTGTGTCGACCAGACCAGGAACGTTGCTATCATCAGCAGCGAGAGAATAAAAGAGAGATAGGTAAATCTTGATTTGTTCATACCAGCGATCTCCTTGTGCAAATGAGTAAATGAATAGCCTTCACCCATCTAAACGCTGGTATAAGAATTTTTCCGGCACGAGTTGCTTAAAACAAAAAAACGTCCAGAGCATAACCCTGGACGTTTTAAGAGTCTGTTTTTAGATCGTGTTAATCAGCGGCACAAGTGACGGTCCACTTGCCGCCTATCTTGGCTTTGACAAGGCCATTGGCATTGAAAACAGCCAGGAAAACAGCGTAAGTTTGACTGGTGCCAGGCTCCAATGTAGGAGGTGTGTAGGTTGTGTTCAGATTGCCATTCGAACTACCTGAGGCCACGTTTACCAGAGAACCATTTGCTGCCTGGACAACGATATTATATTGTGTGCTAAAACTGGCGGGAACGCCGGTTGTGCTGATAACAAAAGTAGGCTCGCAATCTACCGTGTTATCCGGATAGAATAAGGTAATGCCGCTGTTGCCATGGGTTTTTGATGCGGCCAAAGCTGTACTCGCAAAAGCGAAAGTAAACAGCAGGGCCAACAGAGTGAAAGTCGCTAATCGTTTCATGCTATTCCTCCTACAAGGTGCAAATTATGGTGCCACAAGTGTCAGGCTTATGGGCACATAGGGACAGATATACGACAGAGAAAAAAGGTAACTGAGCTTAATCAGCTTGCTGGTAAGCATAGTAGCCGCTGCTTACAGTGAGAATTAAGTATAGTTTATTCGTAACTATATAGGTTCGCTGAAGACCTGCGAGGTTTTGGCACTCGTTTGTTGCCAGCACTCGTGGAGTAAACCTCGCAGGTCTGTATGGTTACGTTTATTCTTGAATGGTGACGAGGAAGAAGGTGGCCCAATAGTAAGGGTGACAATAGGCATCACCGGCCTGGCCGCTCAGGAAGTGGTGTTGGGTCAGCCGCAGCGCCTCGCTCTGACTGTGACCGGCCTGAAGCTGACGGTAGAAATGGACCATAAAAAAGCGAGTGGCGGCGTCATGAATAGGCCAGCGGCTGAGGAGCAGAGAGGAGGCCCCGGCGTAGAGGAAAGCACGCATCAGTCCCAACAGTTCGTCACCACCGCCGACGACGCTGCGGCCGGTTTGGCAGGCACTTAGCGTGACCAGCGAGGCGGGCAGGCGCAGGTTGAATATGTCAAGAGTGGTCAACTGCCCATCGAACAGACGCAGCCCGGAAAAGAGGGGATTGTCGGGGTTAAAGTCGCCATGGGTGGCCAGGTGGAGGATAGGGCTGTGGGTGGCGCTGGCTTGCAGTTGGTCCAGCGTGGCTGCTTCTTCCAGGTAGGTATCGCCGCCCAGGAGCTGGGCCACGGCCGCTGCTTCTTGAGGGGCCTGGGGCAAACGGCCGTTTCCTGAATACCCAAATACTGCCGGTCGTCCTGTCGGTTCGACTGATGGCGGCGGAAAGTGGCGCAAAGCGGCATTGGGCAGGCTGATCAACTGGTGGCGCTGGGCCAGATACTCGTGGCCATCATAAAGGGCAGCAAAAGGAAGATAGTGAAGCAGCGCCCCGTGGGGAACCAGCAGCAGCCGGGAATAACGGGCCAGCGTAGGGGCAATCGGTTGCAGCAAAAGCTGGTAAAGTTGCGCTAATTGGGCCTGGGTACCGGCCAACAAAGCGGCGGCCTGCTCCTGTCGATGTTGGCCCCAACCTTGTTGGCCCCAACCTTGTTGGCCCCAACCTTGTTGGCCCCAACCTTGTTGGCCCAACTCTTGTTGGCCCAACGTTTGGTGGGCCATCGCTTTTAGATTGACGTTTAGCAGGCGGCTGGGACGGCTCAATTGGGCCAGTGCCTGGGGCAGGCGTTCAACCTGAACCCCCTCTTGACTGACCATAAAAATGAGGAGGTCGCCCTGAGCGATGAAAAATTCCAGCAGCAGCGTATCCGCGTCGAGCCGTGGCGCGCCTGGTAAACTCTGACCACGCAGCAGGTCCAGGTCACGGGCGTAGTCGGCATGACGGATGAGCAGCTTTTGCCAAACGGCCGTTATCTCTTTTTCCAGCTTCAGGATGAGTGTATGGTCCTCAGCCCGCTCCGTCTCGTCCTGGCTTGTTTCTGCCCGGCGCAGCAGTTGATTGCGCCGCTGGCGCAGATGGTCCAGCCGCTCAATCAGTGGCTTATCTTCTACCTGTTGGGGCATCAGGCGTAGGTCCAGCCGGTGGGCCAGCAGGTCCATCAGGGCGCGGGATTTGGCCTGAGTCACGGTGGCCAGCGCGGCTTGCGCTTGATCGGCAGCCAGGTAGGCTGTTACCAGGTCTTCATACACTTGCCCCTTGTCACTAAGGAAATCGGACCGCAGCTCGACCATTAAACGGCCGCGCAGCCGTTCCAGGTGGGCAACAGCCTGTTTGTAGGCGGTGATGGCTTGGGGTAAACGGTCGTTGGCCTGTGCCATTTTTCCCAGCAGATGATCTGTTTGAAAGTTGAGCCAGGGAGAAGCATCTACTCCCAGCTCGGTTATCTGTTGACATAAGCTTGCTGCCTGTTCGGTTTGACCCACCTGCCACGCCGCCTGGGCTGCGGCCAGGACAGCTCGTGCCGCCGGCAGCTGCATCTCGTGGGCGCGAAAGGTTTGGCTACAGGCCAGAGCCAGGTCTAACCCTTTTTGCGGTTCCTGTTGTTGCGTAAGGAGAACGGCCGTTTCCAGATCAATCAAGGCCACGCGCACGACATTGTCGGCCAGCAGTGTCCGCGCTTCGGCTAGTGAGGCCAGGGCTGCCTGGGGCCGGCCCAGGGCGGCATAGGCAGCCGCTTCTGTGCGTAAAGCCTGGGCCACTTCGTAAGGGATGGCGTGGTCGCTATAACGGTCGCGTACCTGTTGGCAGCGAGCTATTACCTCCGCATAACGGCCGAGCTGCAGCAGCAGGTCGGCGGCGAAACGGTCTACCAGCAAGGCATCGGTGAAACGGCCGTCGGCTTCATACGTACCCTGTGCCTGGTCAAAAAGATCCATGGCTTCGTTATAACGGCCCAGATGAAAACAGGCGATGGCCTGGCTCATCTGAGCACGAGCGGCCCCCACCCGCTGCCGGCGCTCCTGAAAAAGAGATTCGGCGCGCTGAGCGGTGGCCAGCGCCGCCGGTAGTTGGCCCAGGTCGCATAAAACGTTGGCCTGGTTTAGCAGAAGACCGGGTAGTTGACTATCGGCCCCCGTGTCCGTAGAGATAGACTCTGCCTCGGCCAGCAGCGCCAGGGCCGCCTGCCCCTGCCCCAAACGGCGGTGAATGGCGGCCAGGTTGAGCAGCAGACCGGTTAGTGCGCCCCATTCCCCGTGGTCGGCCAGCAGCGATCGAACCGTTTCTCCCACGGCAATGGCTTCATTATAGCTGCCCAAAAAGTAGAGGCAGCCCACTTTACCCACCTGGCTTTGAGCGGCGGCAGCCGTCTGCCCAACCGCTTGATAAATGGCGGTGGCTTCGTCATAACAGGCGATGGCCTCCTGGCAGCGGTATTCACCGATCATCAGAATGTTGCCCTGTGCCCGCAGACCGAGGGCACGAATGGCTGGTTGATCGGTTATGTCGGCCAGGTCGAACAATAATTGGGCCATCCGGCGGGCACGGGTCAGGTCGGTGCGTAAAAGGTGGTCGGACCGGCTTTTGAGGCTGGTGGCCAACTGCTCGGTGCAGGCTGGGTCCTCCTGCCAGCGGGTCATCTGCTTTTGCAAGGAGAGAGCCGGATCAGGGTCAGCCAACAGGTCGGCGATACGATCGGGACAATCAAGAACTGGATTCATATCCGCCCATTGTACGCTGTAACAATTGGGCTGCAAGCTGAGTTGGAGGGAAGAAGTAAGAAGGAAGAAGTGAGAAGTGGAAAGTAGAAAGTAGGAACTGCTGATAGGTGTTAGAGGGCTAAGGATTCGATGTAAATTTCGACAACGGCCGTTTGGGTTTGGCTGCGGATGAGGAGGCTGTAATGGCCAGGGGGCAGGCCGTCGAAGAGAAAGCTGTTGTCGCTGGCAACGGCCGTTTCCCATTCCTGGCTGCTCTCTTCTGTTGGCCAGAGACGGGCCAGCCAGTTGCCGTCGGGCAGTCCCAGCAGCAGACCGGTCAGGCTTTTGTGGCCCGGCTGTTGGGGATCATCATCCACATCCAGCACTAGTTGTACCGGCCCGGCCTGGTAAACCATATCCGCCTGGCCCCGCACGCCGGCCAGTGCCGGCCGGCCGGGTGTGGTAGACGACGTTACTTTATCCGCCAGCCACAGGCTGAGTGCCTGTAGGGGAGATGAGTCGGCCGGGGGCGAAGCAGCCCGGCCGCTCTGGGGCTGGTAGCTTTGCCACAGATGGCGCAGTGCATCCAGTTGGGCGGCAGCGTGGGGGTGCTGTTCCAGATGGCGACGGATTGTTTCTGTCTGCTTTGGGGGCAGCAGGCCCAGATCATATTCGGCCAGCGTTTGCAGGGTCGGCCGTTCCAGGTTACCCAGCGTTTCGGCCAAAAACTGTTCTAGTTGTGTGTCATTCATTTTTTCTTCGCTCATATCTACCTCTTCACCAACTAAACCCCCACCAACCCCTTATTCCGGCACCACTTCTCACTTCTCACTTCCTACTTTTCACTTCTTCCCTCTTCCCCTCCCAACGCCATCTCCAGGCAGTGGCGCAAACTGGCGTCTCGCCTGAAGCGGGCCAACAGATTTTCCTTGAGGCGGTAGATTTCGTTGATGTCGGCGAACTGTGAGGCATAGAGGGTCAAAATTTGGCGCGGCTTGAGGCCGTAGACGAAAGTGGCATCCAGCAGCAGCCGTTCCTTTTCATCTTGCAGCCGCTGCTCAATACAGTCCCAAAACTGTTCCGGGGCCAGAGGGCGCGGTTCAGAGTGGGGAGCGGGGATATTTTCCGGCAGCGGCGGGCTGGGCCGGCTGATAGCGTTAATTACCACGCTGTGAACACAGCTTTGCAGGTAGCGGAGCAAGGCACGCAGCCCCTGGTCGCTGTCATTTTGGGGAAAACGGCCGTATTTTTCCGGTGACCGGGCAAAGGCCAGCCACATTTTTTCCAGGGCCAGGTCGGCCAGCATTTCCGGCTCCTGGCCGGTGGCCGGAAAGTGGGGATGCCCCTTTACCCAAAGCGTGACCTGGCGGTGATAAGTTTGGTGCAGATATTGCCAGGCCTGTTTGCTCTCTTCAGCCAGCGGTTGGGCCAGCGCCCGTCCAAAGAGCGCGTGACAGTAAGCAGGGTCAAACGGCCGTCCCTGCCAGAAACGGCGTGTTTCCTGCCGGCAGCGGGCAAAGAGGAGGGTCAGCGGTAAGTGGGCAGGCGTTTGGACCATAAACGTATCAGGCCAGAGACGACCAGACTTCCAGTTTTGATTTGACGCGACGAATGACTTCGTCGGTGAACTCATCGGTGCGGGCGCTGCCGCCGATATCGGCCGTTTTCAACCCATCATAGACGGTTTCCAGCGTCGCTTCATAGATAGCGCGGCTGGCCTGTTTGGCTTCATCCTCCTTCATGTAAGAGAGGAGGCCGGCCGCGGCCAAAATCATGGCCATCGGGTTGGCCACGTTGCGCCCTTCCAGCGTAGGAGCCGTGCCGTGCGGGGCTTCGGCCATCACGCAGTCTACCTCGCCCTGATCATCGATTGAAATGACCATTGACTCCGAGCCGGCAATGGAGCCAAACATTTGCAGCACCATGTCTGACAGCAGATCGCCATCCCGGTTGAGGGAGGGAATAACCAGGCTTTCACCAGTAGTGGCCAGCAGCAGGGCGAAAGTGGCGTCGATCAACTGTGGTTCGTAGCGCACGTCAGGATAGCGGGCGGCAGCGGCATCCAGTTCTTCCTTAAACATTCCTTCATAGATAGGGCTGACGGTAAATTTGGGACCGCCGAACAGTTTGGCCCCGGTGTTGTGGGCATGCTGAAAGGCGTAGTTGGCCACCGCCCGGCAGACACGGCGGCTGATTTTTGCGGTGCGGAAGGCCATTTCGTCCAAACTGTCTTCTTCTCCTTCGCGCCACTCTTTGGCCCCGTAGGCGTCATCACGGGCCATACGCACCACGCTGATGGGGGCGTAGACGCCGGCAATAGGACGCACGCCGGGAATACGCCGGCCGGTGCGTAAAATCACTTCGGCATTAATTTCCTCGCGCAGAATGCGATTGGGACTGCCGACGTCTCCTTTTCCTTCAGGGGTGACCGTAGCCGCCTTGAGCGCCAGTTGGTGCTGGCGCATGGCTCTTCCGGCCTCGTACACCACTTCATTGTTGGTAGCTCGCCGGTTTTCCAGGCTCAAGTCGTAGTGAATAAATTCCAGGTCTAGCCGAATAACATCAGGGGCCAGGACGCGCAGCGATTCAACCAGTAACTCTTGCCCGGTCTGATCACCATCCAGAACAATAATTTTTCGTGCCATGTAGTTTTTTCTACCTCCGTTCATCTAGAACTGTTATACGCCGGCGTTTTTTATGTTTGCCGTCTATCCGAGTTGGGTATAGGGTCCACCAGGCGTCAGGGACCCCATTATAAGCCACATAAGGGTTATTTGCAGCCCTAAACAACATTTATTGGTGATTATCGCGTCAAGTTGTAGTTGGATTACAGGTCAATTGCAGTTAGATTGCAGCTATTGTGAAGAACAGTGCAGGTCATTTTGCCTATAATGGCTGTTATAACCTGTTTACCACGTCCCCATCGGTTGACACTTGCTCGAAGTAACGCAAGGTATCAACGGTGTCGGGCGTGCCTCCTAACTGCTGCTTGGGTGGTGGAGCCGGGGGGGAGCCGTTTTTACATCAGATATTCCTGATCGCCTGTCGTGCGGCAGGCCAACAAGTAGCTGTTCAAGCCACTCCTTTTCAATTTTAACGCCCCCCTGGTCAACCAGGCGTGGCAGTATGGCCAATCCCTGCTGCGCCTCTTTTTGGGCGGCTTCATGTTCCCCATTGGCGTGCAGCACGGCCGCACGGCTGCGCCGGTAGACCAGTTCCATTTCGACGGCGTTGGTTGGATGGCTGGCTTGTGACAAGTTGACCAGCTTTAACCAGTCGGCGGCTACAGCGGGGCGTTGACCATGCCAGGCCTCAAAAAAAGCAGCATCCATAGCGCAAAGGGAGCGGAGCGCCGGCTGCGGTTCTTGCTGTAAGATGCTCAAGGCTCGATCCAGATAAGCGGCGGCCTGGTACGGCCGCTGCCGATCTAGCTCATGGTAATAGCCCCAGATAGAGGCCAGACTTTCTTCGGGAGAGCCGTCGGCCGGATACAGGGCTTCGCTCAAAACGGCCGTATCCGTATCGCGTGAGCGTTTTCCCTGGAAGGCTTGAGCAAGCAGCCAGGCCAAGGCTTGCTGTCGCCTTGCCTGCTCGCCGTGTATTCGCAGTGTGTCGATAAAAAGCAGGGCATCGTTGCGAATGCCGCGAATAACCAGGGGTATAATACTAAAAGGCAGCACGGCAATAGCGGCAAAGGTCATAAAATGAAGGGCCAGGGCCACAGAAGGAGAGATAACTGCGTCTTGCCAAATCAAGCGCAGCCCGATCACGGCAAAGGCCAAGAGCAGTGACGCCAGCGGACCGCCGAGAATAAAGAGGAGCCGCCGCCAGCGCCAGCCGTCTCGCTGCGTGGGCACACTGTAAGCCCAGCCACTAAACGAGAAAATATTCTGGGGCAGCAGCCGCAGCCGCCACCCTCCTATTTCGCGTCCCAGTCGCAGCGGTCCGACAATCAGAAAGACCAGGTGATAGCCGGCCACTTTTCCGCCAAGCGCATGACCCACTTCATGCAGGGCCACGGCCACATAAAGGCAGAGTAAAACACCGATGACAGCTACCGGCAAAGAAGTGCCTGGCATAAGTGGGCCGGGCAAGGCAATGACGATAATACCCAGAATAATGCCGGTGACGCCCGTTATCCCCAGGTAAAACAGCCATTTCAAAAGGCGCCACAGCAGGCTGCCGGAAGCGGGCACTTCCGGGGCGTGCATCATGTCGGGCATGGTTTGTAGTCTGATCGGTTCAGCCGCGGCTCCGCTCATTGAAATGGTTCCTGGCAGGGTGGACAGTAATAAAGGCGTCGTCCCCCCAGCCGCGTTTTGGCAATGGGCGTCTGGCAGACAAAACAAGGCAGCCCTTGCCGGTTAAATACCCAATGGCGGTAGGCATGACGCGGCTGCCCGGCCTGCTTGAGCCGCTTCGCCTGGGCCACGTCATTGGTAATACCGCCGGTTTGATAAGAACGGCGCGTCAGCGTCAGAGCTGCTTCGGCCAGGGCATCGCGCTGAGCGGGGGTGCAGTCGACCGGGCGGGCCTGGGGCGGTACGCGGGCCACAAACAGGATTTCACTGCGTAAATAGTTGCCCGGCCCGGCTAAAAATTGTTGGTCCAGAAGCAAGGTGGCCAGCCGGCGGCGCTGAAAGGTGGGGTTGTGGAACCGGGCCTGCACCTGGGCCAGCGTTACCGACTCGTCCAGCAGATCGGGACCCAACTTGCTGACGTAGGGGTGGTTATCCAGTTCCCCTTCGGGCAGCACTTCAATGTCAGAGGCGCTGTAGAGCAGGGCGGATTTATGATTGTTGTGGATGGCCAGCCGCAGTTGACGCCTGGTCTGGGGGTAGTCGTAGGCGTCGCGGATGAGCCACTGGCCGTACAACTGGTTGTGGCTGTAGATGACCCAATTGTTGTCAAAATGGATGACCATAGCCTTGCCGCGTGGGGCAACGGCCGTTATCTTACGCCCCTCAAGCTGCCACTGATACGGCCGTAAATGGTCAAAAGCGAAAAAGAGTTCGGTGACCGGTTGGCCGGTGAGGGCGGTGGCCAAGCGGTCAGCCGCCTGGCGAATCTCTGGTCCTTCAGGCATGGAAAGTCTCTCCTGCTGTTGTCTGTTTTGCGTGTAGTGCATAATGTGGCGCAGCCACCCCTAAAAAAGTTAACGCAAAGAGGCAAAGGGAGCAAAGGTGCAAAGAAAAGAATAATGCTTTGCTTCTCTATCCTTTGCGTCTTTGCTTTCTCTGCACCTTTGCGTTAAAAATTAACGCATAATGCGTAAGCTTGCTTGTACTGACTTGTGCTGAGCGTAGCCGAAGTAGCACAGCGAACGTATTTGGCGCAGTAACATTGTAAAGCCTCCTGGCTGCACATTGCCTGCTAATTCTAATACAATTTGGCTCAAATGCCTGCTATTGGCTACAATCTGCTCATGTCAACCAATGAAACTGCCTCCCCCCTGTCGGTTGCTGTCTCTCAGAATTATTGGGATACGGCCGTTCCCCTCGTTGTCGATGGCCTGACCCTGATGGCGCTGCCCTGGCTGCTGCCGGCTGTGGCCCCCTGGCTGCAAACGGGCAGACCCCTCAATGCGGCCGTGATTATCAGCATCTTTGTTTTCTTCTGGCTCTCGGTTTTTATGCTCAAGCGACTGGCGGCTGCGCCCGGGGCGGCGGGGCAGCGGACCCGGCTGCCGGACTGGTTGTTTACGCCACGGGTGCAGGTCATCCTGGGCGTTGCTTTTGCCCTGGCTCTTATGACCGGGCTGGCTCACCAGATTGGTTATTTTGATTCCATTTTTCTGGTCGATGATCGGGAATTGGGGGCGGGGGAGTCGGCCAGCTTCTTTGTCTTGATTCCAGGGACCTGGTTGGCCATGACCTTGCTCTACATATTGCCGCTGGCCTCGATTCCTCGCGACCGGCTTGCACGCAGATCACCCTGGTATTATGTTGTTTTGCTGCTGGCGCTGCTGGGGGTGAATGTGATGCTGGTAACGGCCGTTGCCGAACTCTACACGCTCCACCACCTCATTATGAGGGGGGCCGGTTTCAGCCTGGTCTGGCTGCTGGGCAGCTTCCTGCTGCTGGCCCTGCTTTTTGCCCCGACCCGCCTCTGGTATTGGTGGAAAGTTCCCCGCACCGTGCCGCTCTTTGCCTTCGGCTGCCTACTTCTCTATGCCGGCAGCCTCATCGCCTGGGCCTGAGGGTAAAGGGGTGAAGGAGCGCGTGCTGTTTGCAAACCTGTAGTGCAAGGCACGGGGCGAACGCTCCTGGTTAAATACATTCCTGCTGCCCCGTGCCTCGCACTGCTCGCCAACTCCGAATACTGGTTACCGTTCACCCGTCTTCCAGCCGGTAGGCCGGGTCTACCATGTCCAGCCCGTTGAGAGAAACGTCCAGGTCTTGTAGGATGCCATCTTCCACACTGTAAACCCAGCCGTGTATCGACAATTTTTGCCCCTGCCGCCAGGCTGCCTGCACAATAGAGGTTTGGGCCACATTCAAGACTTGTTCCATCACGTTCAGTTCACACAGGCGAGCCAGCCGGGCCTGCCTGGTAGGCAACTGGCTCAGCGTCTCC
>JAWOIM010000230.1:0-6210 GCA_046484685.1 Chloroflexota bacterium
ATCGGCCACGGCCGTTTTCCAGGTCATCCAGGCAGCTAAAGCCCGCACCGTGTCAATCGTTTCGTCCGGGTGAAAACGGATACCCCCTTTGGCCGGGCCCCGGGCATCATTGTATTGTACGCGGAAAGCGTGGAAGGTCTGGGTCCGGCCGTCATCCATCCGTACCGGGATACTAAAATGAAATTCACGCATTGGTTCACGCAAAAAAGCGTGCATATCGGGATCAAGTTGTAAAACGGCCGCTGCCGCATCCAGTTGGGCCTGGGCAATGGCAAATGGGTTTAAATTTTCATTCATGGTCAAATTGCACTCCAGTTGTAGTGGGATTATTAAAGAGATTACGCTCAAGGCGGACACTTTGCACAACTGCCAGCCCTGTTTACTATGCAAATTGTACTAAATTCTCGCTTTAGCGTAAACCGAATTGACAATGATTGGTACAATTGTCTGACTTTTATATGAGTTTTGTGACAGGGTTTATACTATCGTAAGCGTTCACCTATCCTGACAATAGAACGCGGATTGCACGGATTTGACAGATTTTAGCGGATAAAAAACAAAAAATCCGTGTTTATCCGCTAAATCAGCGTTTATCAGCGTTCTATTTTGTGAGTAACTGAACGGTTACATACTATCAAGGGTTTCATCTATGTGGCAATCGCTTTTTCTAGCCTTTGGTTTGAGCATGTTGATTGTGGGGCTGGCCTATTGGCGCCGGTCGCTGGCTCCCCCTGGTGCAGCAGCCGCCCTGCTGGTGGGGACGCTGACGTTTGGCCTGGGCGGTTGGGTGTGGGGAGTGCTGTTGGCCATCTTTTTTGTCAGTTCCAGCACGCTTTCCCATTACAAAGAAGAACAGAAGCAGCAAATGGCCGAGGAGAAGTTTGATAAAACGCATCGTCGGGATGCGGGGCAGGTATTGGCCAACGGCGGGGCAGGAATGCTGCTGGCGACAGCTTCTTTTATTTGGCCTTCATCGCTCTGGTTTTATCTCTTTGTAGGGGTGATGGCCACGGTCACGGCCGATACCTGGGCCACTGAATTGGGCACACTCAGCCGGCGTCCCCCCCGGCTGATCACCAACGGCAAACAGGTAGAGGTCGGTACGTCGGGAGGAGTGTCAAGGCTGGGAACGGCCGTTTCCTTCAGCGGGGGTCTGCTCATCGGCCTGGCTGCCGCCCTGCTCTCCCCCTGGCAAGGCTTCGCGCCGGCCCTGGCCCTTATAGCTGCCGGGGCCATGGGCGGTCTCAGCGGCTCATTGTTCGACAGCCTGTTGGGGGCCACCGTGCAGCAAATCTACTACTGCCCCCGCTGCCAAAAAGAAACAGAAAAGATTGTCCATCGCTGCGGCCAGGCCACTACTCCCCTGCGCGGCTGGCGCTGGCTGAACAATGATTGGGTTAACTTCACATCCTCCCTGGTTGGTGGTATAGTTGCCGGCGTGATTGGCTGGTCTATTTTATAGTTCGTACTGTCTAATGGGTAGTGGAAGTCCGCTGCGCACTACGCCCTATTTTTTTCATGAGTAAGAAAAAACGGAAACCCATTCAAAAATCCCCCCCGATCTGGCAAAGGCTGACGCTGTGGCAATATGTTTTTATCGGCACGCTGCTGTTGCTGGTTACGGCTGTTTTCAGCCTGACCACCTATGAATCTTACGCTTCGCTTTATGATGCCGAATACGTGGGTAAAGAGGTGTGCGCCGACTGCCACACCATTATGCATGATCGCTGGCAGCAGTCGCCCCACGCCAATATGACCCACCAGCCCAACGCCGAAACCGTCGTGGGTAACTTCGATGACGGCCATTGGCTGCTGCCGCCTGCAGCGCAACGACTCCCCTTTGACGACCAACTGCCGGCTATGCGCACCTTCACCGACGGCGACGACTTCTACATGGCCCTGCGCCGCCCCGGTTCAGCCGATTACGTACCGTTTAAGATTGCCTACGTCATCGGCTACCAATACCGTCAAACCTACCTCACTCTGGAAGAAGGAGGCGTGCTGCGCCGGCTGCCCCTGCAATGGTCAACCGAGCGGCAAGAATTTTTCCCCTACTGGAATTTGCAAGAAAACAGCCTGCCCACCCTGGAAGACCTCTGGCTGCAAATGACCTCGCTCAACTCCGCCTGGAATCTTTTTTGTGCCCGCTGCCACACCACCAATTTAGACATTATTGCCCGCGATCCCAACCATACCATGGCCGTCACTGAATGGACCGATGAGGGCATCGCCTGTGAATCTTGCCACGGCCCCGGCAGCCAGCACGCCAACTATTTTTCTAGTAATTATGTCAACCGGGTGGTGGCATTTGCCAACAGCCAGATACGAGGGGAGCCGGTGGCCTATATTGTCAACGCCCGCAAGCTGGAAAAAGGGGAAAGCATGAGCGTTTGCGCTCGCTGTCATGGGCCTGATATTACGATGACCACCACCGAAATTTATCGGGAATATGAGCCGGGATATAGTGAAGAAGGGCGCATTAACGACCTCTCCCCCTACTTTAAACAGCTTCCGCTGGAGCCGGGCCGCACCGCGCCCACCGTCGAAGTTTGGGCCGACGGCTCGCCACGCGGCATTGCCATGATCTTCCGCTCTTTTGTGGAGTCAGATTGTTATGAACACAGTGAGCCGCGCTGCTACGACTGCCATGACCCCCACAACAACGGGCAGCCGCGTATCTCCGGTATTTTGCAGCCATCCGAGGTCAGTAACGGCTACTGCCTCACCTGTCACGGCGATCTGGCGGAGCGTATTGCCGACCATACGAATCATGAGGTGGGAGAGGCCGGCTCTTACTGCTACGACTGCCATATGCCCAACCAGATTGAGAGTATTGTATCTGGGGTGCGTCGTTTTACGCGCAGCCATTGGATGAGCTATCTGCCCGATCCGCAAAATTCGGTCACCTTTGGCCTGGAAAATGCGCCCAACGCCTGTAACGAGTGCCACACGGATGAAACACCGGAATGGGCCGTCGAAACGATGGTCGACTGGTATGGGCCCCAGTCGGTGGGGATGCTGCCTCCGCAAACGGCCGTTTACGACATCCTGGCCGCCACCCTGGATTTACAACAAGCCGGTGCCCTCTGCCTGCCGCCGGGTAACAGCTAACGGTTAACGACCCCGACGCCGGGTAAAGAAAGCCAGGGTCAGGAGCGGGAGAAGCCCTAAGCCACAGAGACCGGCGGACGGACGGGCTGATTCTTCCGTTACAGGGATAAGGTCGGCAGCAGCCGGCGTCGGCAGCGATTGGGGGGCAGCCAAGGGGGCCAGCGTGGCCACCGGCATGGCCTCCAGCGGTTGGGGTGTGGGGGGAATGGTGCGTGCGGGAGCGCCAATAGCTGCCCGCCAGGCTGTCTCCAGCTCATCGGTGTTAAAGCCATAGACCTTTTCTAAAGCGGCATCATAGCCAGACCCGGCCGCTAATTCCAAAAGCAGCGCCTGCATTCGGTCCGGCCCATATTCAGTCAGCAGATAATCTACCACGCTGTAACTCTGGCTGTAGGCCATCGTCGCCTGACTGTCGTGGGCCGGGAAGCTGCCCATGAGGCTGCGCAGCGGTTCGAAGCGATTCTGCTCTACACCGGCCTGAATATCTTGCTGCACACGCGCAGAGGGCGGCCCTTCGGCATAGACGGCCAGGCCTTCTTCCAACCAGTTGGGACGGCTGCCGCCCACGCAGCTACGGCCAAATTGACCAAGAACCAGGTGGGCCAGTTCGTGGCGTATGGTCGGTTTGCCCCAACTATCGACGCTGTGCGGGGGCACGCCCATCAAAATAGTGTTGTACTCGACAAAGGCCACACCCCCGGCCCAATCCTGTACATAAAGAAGCGCCTGGCGCATGTTGTCGCTACTGTCGTAAATATAGATGGTAATAGGGCTGTCTAGACTAATGCCCATATCGGCTTCGAGGGTGGCCAGGCCTTCGGCAGCCGCTTCCAGCAGCGCCGGTCCCACCCGATCGCCCCGATACCAATAGAGGCGAATGTTCTCCGTTTCGACCAGCCGCCACTCAAAGCGCTCATCGGCAAAGGTGATAGTTTGGCGGGGAGTGGTCTGCTGCCGGCCGTCACCGTCAGTAATCGTCCATTGCCACCATATGCCGGTCCCCGGCGGCGGGTTACCGGAACGGCTCATGATCCAGGTCCACTCGGCCCGGCCGGCGTTATCAACCGGCACGGGTACCTGGCCGGCAACGTCGAGGCAGCTTGTTTTGTCTACGCCGTAGCTCAGGCTGGCGCTCTGGTCAGGCGCAGTTTGCAGGCTAAAAGTAACCGTATGGGGAAAGTTGACAACGGCCGTGTTTTCACTAAGGGGCGTTTGGGCAATCACCGACCCCGGCCACAGCAGCCAGAGCGGTAAACAGATAAAAAGGAGGACATAGCGATAGGTCACCATGCCCTCCATCTTGGCCCATTTTGGGGAATTGGTCAACTGCTTAGCTGCCGGCTTTGCGCCGTTGGCGTCCAGTTAGCAGCAGGCCGGTCATGAATACCATTACCACCAGCCCGGCCGCCCAGGGCATAACAGGCATAGTGCCACTTTGCACATTAATGAGAGAAACGGCCGTTGGCGTAAACTGGCAGAAATAAAATGCACCAAAGTAGCTTGAGCCGATTTCATGGGTAAGGCTGAGATCAGTGCCATTCTCACCCCAGGAATACCAATCAATTTCCTGAATTTGTTGGGTGCCATAATTAATATCAAAGGCACCACTCCAGGCTGTTTGGGTTATAGGGAATTGAGAGCGCATCCACAATTCAGTGTTACCCGGATGCGGTTCGGCTACCAGGGTGCTGCCGTTGTAATCGATAAAACTACCGGGTATGATCCCATTACCAGACGAATCAAAGGCCTGGATAGCCATCTGTTTCCATACATTGACATCATCCCGAAAATAGAAGGGTTCTAACCAAAGGTTGTTAATACTAATCGGTTCAGAAAAGATGATTTTGGTCACAATCATGCCGGCAGTTTCATCCGGATCAATATTCCTGACTGAAAAAGCGGGACCATCCCCATTGACAGTTGCGGGATAATTTGCACTTGCTGCCTGGTACGGCCCAATATCACTAAAAGCAGCATCATACACGCGCACTTCAATCGTCATTGTCAGATCTCTACCTTGAATATTAGTAAATGTCTGCAATGAGGAATCGCCTGTGACATACCCTAACGCATTCCAGTCCATATAAGTACAGCCAGGTAAAAGGCCGGCATCTATATTCTCGTTGGTTTCATCGGCCCCCAGACTAAAGACTTCAGTTATCCCGATAGGCAGTGTTGGGGTAATAACGTCGGAATTATTCGGTCCATCGATACCGGCACCATCCACATTATAGGTGGTAAAAATACGCTCGGTCGGCAAGGTGAAACCAACATAGTAATCACCCTCTAAAAGATCTGTGAAACTGTATAACCCATCACCATCGGTGGTTGTGCTGCTTACGACCGTATCATCGGCGGCATTGTAGAGGGTCACCGTAACACCGGCCACGCCCGGCTCGCCGACATCCTGCAAGCCATTGCCGTTGGTATCAAACCAGACATGGTTACCAATGACGCCGGTGTTAAAAATTTGGTTGTTCTCACCGGTGGACATCAGCAGCGCTGCATCCATTTCCGCATTGGCGTTTATGGTATGGGCGTTGGTATTGTGCCGGGTGAAAAAGAGGAAAGAAAGTAAAACGATACTCATAAGGCTAAGCGACATCACACGCTTAGCAAAGGTTGGGAGGTGGTCAGGTTGTGTTTGCCGCCCGGCCATCCACGCAAATCTAGCTTTGCGAAAACTTTTCTGGCTCATTTATGTCTCCTAATTGCTGCTGTGGCCAAATAAACTACCGGGCCAAGCCAACCGGAGCGGAGAAGGCCGTGGTCACCGAGGCGCGCCTCGAGCTTTGGTCGGCGCACAGCAGCAACGCCGGTCTCATGGACGTACATGCCTACCGCCTGAGGCGCCCGTGGAGCGAGGGCGAGGCGACCTGGCTTGAGCCGCTGTCCGGGGAGGTCTGGGAGACGGCCGGCGCCCTAGGCGAGCTGGACCGCGAAGCGCTGGCCGTGGGCCGGGCGAGCCTGACGAGCACCAACGTCTGGCTGGCCCTGGACATTACCGATGCGGTCGCCTACTGGCACCAGTATCCGCAAGAGAACTATGGTCTGCTGCTGGCAGCCGAGGGCGGCGTCAGCATGCAGTACCAGTTTGCC
>JAWOIM010000282.1:0-3076 GCA_046484685.1 Chloroflexota bacterium
CCCGATCCGGCCCCGCTTGCGCCTGAGTACCAACGCTATTACCTTTCACCCCGCGCCTGGCCCGCGCCCCAGCCTGAGCTGGCCCGCGACGGCTTCTGGCTGGCACAGCCCCTTCCCGGCAGCGAACCGCCGGAGCTGAATTTGTGGTATCCCTATGGCTATGATGTCAACGGCCGTTACCTTATCCACAACGGCATCGACGCCACGCCGCCCCAAGGGACGCCCCTGCTGGCCCCGGCGGCGGGAACCGTGGTCAAGGTTGGGGCCGACAGCCACGAACTGGTCGGTTGGCGCTGCAATTGGTACGGCCAACTGGTGGTTGTGCAACTGGATGAATTGTGGCAGGGGCAGCCCGTTTATATTCTCTTTGGCCACGTGCAGGCCATTCAAGTCAACGAGGGGCAGCGAGTGGAACCGGGTAAGATTCTGGCCGAAGTGGGGCTGGGCGGTGCCGCCGTTTTGCCCCATATGCACTTGGAAATTCGTATAGGCATCAACGGTTTCTACCATACTCGCCACCCGCTGCTCTGGCTGGCCCCACCAGAAGGACAGGGTATCATTGCCGGCCGCCTGCTAGACAGCCAGGGACGGCCGTGGCAGGGGGTGGGTCTCAGTCTGGCTGGGGGTGGGTTGACTGAACCGATCAACAGTTGGAGCTACCTCAACGACCCTCACCCCGTCGTCAACCCCGACGAAGCCTGGGCCGAAAACTTCCTCTTTGGCCCCGTGCCCGCCGGCGAGTACGTCGTCATCACCCGCCTGCAAGATCAGGAATATCGAGCGGCCGTGACGGTGGTGGCCGGGGAAGTTGTCCCTGTCAGCATTGTGGTTGATCTTGCTCCATAGGTTGATCATACTTATCATACCAGTAACGATGAGTGAAAATCCCAAACCTGCCCCATTTTATGTTATACTACGCTTATGATGGCTAAATGGACACCAGAAACCGAACAACGATACACAGAACTTCGTCTACGTCAATTGAGCGGCAATTTGACGCCGGCAGAAGAAAAAGAGTTAAGCAAAATACGGGCAATGGTAGCAGTTGTTGAAGCGGAAATAACAACGCCAGCTTTGCAAAAACTGGAATCCGAACAAGCCGCCCTGCAAAATAGATTGGACTCCCTTCAAGCAGAAAACAGCGAATTGGTGCAACTGCTTGATCAACAGGCTCTACTCATTGCCGATACTAAACGTTGGCTCAGAGAATTTGAGCAACGCTATACGGCTATCCAAAACAGATTAACTCGTTTGACAAAACAGTCTGTGGCAACTTGATGGCCATCTCTGATGAAAATCGCCGGGCAGTACGTCAGGAATACAACTTTGCCTGCGGCTATTGTGGTGTTAGTGAAACTGATGTGGGCAGCGAGTTGGAAATTGACCATTTTCAACCAATCAGTCAAGGGGGCTCTGACGAACTGGAGAACCTGATATATGCTTGTCCTGCCTGCAATCGTAACAAAGCCACTTATTGGCCTTCACCTGATACGCCAACCCATTTGAACTTACTGCACCCATTAACAGAACATTTGCATACCCACATCAGGCTATTGCTAGACGGTCACCTGGCAGGCTTGACCCCACGCGGCTGGTTTCATATTGAATGGCTTCATCTCAATCGCCCCCAGTTGGTTGCCTTACGTCAAAAACAAGCCCTTTATCAGCGTACCCAAGCTCTGATTGAAGAAACACAACAGATTAACAGGCAATTACAAAACCTCATTGCTGCTCAAGAACAAGAATTAGATATACTTCGGGATCAGGTGCGCCGTTTGACAGGAATAGATTCATGATATATGAACCATGCCCAATGACCAATCCTGTTCCCAACATTATATGAAGAAACCATTCTTTACAGCCTTTTTAATCGGTGTTCTGATCTTTATGGTCTTATACGGCATCGCTCTGGTTAACGTCTACAATCTTTCACAGGATGTGTTAGACCTTATTTTGAATACTGATTTGACACTGCCAGGTTTGCTGAGCGGCGGATTATATGCTGTTTGGCATTACCATAACAATCCTAACAATTTTAATGCCCTCAAGGGAAGTGCTCTGGTAGGTAATAGGTACACACGTAACTGGGCACCTAATTCTTGGCATTATTGGTTTATTTATACTACTCCCTCCTCAAAGGGAGCTTATAGCCATATTGGCCACAAATGACGAGTATGCAACATTGTTTCCCCCGATTTCTACCGGTGGGTACATGCTGCTTGCTCTTTTTGCATTTATCATCGTGTTAGGCTCTTGGATCGCCGTGGGGATGTTAACAGGTATCGCAGGTGGCCTCTTAGGCAGATGGTGGGGCCGAGTGCGTTGAAGGTCACAATGTGATGCGTGCCCCTATTGTCGCCATCTCCCGAATGGGGTCATAGTCGCTGTCGCTGACGATGGCCCAGCGCTTTAAGTTTGTTTTCTGTAGAAGGGCACAGCCGTTTTCTTCCCGGTGCATGTGGGCTAACATCTGTTTGATTTCCTCACGCAAACTGGCCGGCACGCTTTTGGAGATAACCAGGGGTGGAATGGGGCTGGGCGGCGTACTGGCAATGACTTGTAATTCGGCCGTTATTCGCTCGTCCTGTTCCCGTTCAATGGCCAGGACGGTGCTGTCAATCGCGGCGGCATCTGCTTCACCGTTCCGCACCAGTTGCATAGCGCGCTGGTGAGACCCGGCTTCAACGGCCCGGCCAAAGTAGGGCTGAGGCGCGTGCAGCGTGGCCAGATAGTAACAAGTGATGGTATAGCCGGAATGGGAGTTGGGTTCATTATAGGCCCAGCGGCAGCCCTGTAAGTCGGCGAACGTCCGGTAAGGGCTGTCTCGCCTGACAATGACGTCGGAAAAGTAAATCGGCCGGTCTCCGTATCGTTCATCGGCCATCACCGGCGCGGCCAGCAGTTCGTAAGGACAATCGGGCTGTACCACCTGCCGCACGTAGTACAGGCCACACAACCAGGCTGCATCAATCTTGCCTTGGTCCAGCAATTCTGCTCGTTCTTGCCAGGGAATGTCCTGGATAAATGTTGTGTTTATACTTAGCTGTTGGCCCAGGTAAACGGCCGTTTCCGCCAT
>JAWOIM010000305.1:0-4885 GCA_046484685.1 Chloroflexota bacterium
GGACAGCAAAACGGGCCACACCATTCTAAGCCTGCTGCGTCACATCGTCACGACGCAACAAACCACCATTGTGCTGGGCACGCATGATCTGGCTGCAGACACCTTTGCCGATACGGTCTATTTTTTGCAAGATGGGCAGCTTCATGAGGTCGTGAAACAATGAAGCGCTTCTTGAGTTCGGCCCTGCGGCTGGTACTGCGGCGTGTATGGAGTCGTCGCTGGCTGATGAGTTGCTTGCTGGTGGGATTGGTAACGGCCGTGGCCCTCCTCAGCAGCATCCCCATGTATAGTGACGCCATCAACAAGCGCCTGCTCACCAGCGAGCTAGAAGGCAGCGCCACCTTGCCCCCCTTTGCCTTCGTTTGGCGTTACATCGGTGCCTTCCATGGCGACATCACCCTGAACCAGTACACCGCCGCCAACGATTACCTCACCAACCAGGCAGCCGACATTATTGGTCTGCCCCTGCAGAGCCAGGTGCGCCATCTACGTTCCCCGCGACTGCAACTTTGGCCCACAGATGCCACATTCAGCCCGAACCAGCCGCTGCTCAACACCAACGTGGGCGTGCTCACCGATCTGGCCACGCATATTCAGGTGGTGGACGGCGTTTTTCCCGCTGCGGGCACGCCCCAAATGCTCATCAGCCTACCCCTGGCCGAAGCAACGGGTATGCAGGTGGGTGAGCAGTACCGGCTAGAAGGGGGCACAGCCCCCTTACTGGTGACGATTAGCGGCATTTGGCAACCGTTAGATGCGGCCGAAGCATATTGGTTTTACCAGCCCCCCGTCTTCGACGAGATGCTGCTTACCACCGAAGAGACATTTCTTACCCAGGTTGCCCCGTTACTTCCCCAGCCCTTGACCCAGGTGGTTTGGTATCAGGTTTTTGATGGCGGCCGTTTTTTGCCTAATGATGTACCGGCACTGCTGGAAAATATTAGCCGTGTGCAGACCCAAAGCAGCGGTCAGTTGCCTAATCTTACCCTCGACGCCTCCCCTGTTCGTGCTCTGGAAACATATGGCAATCAGGCCCGTGTGCTGACCTTGCTGCTCACTATGTTTGCTG
The DNA here is from genome assembly GCA_046484685.1 of Chloroflexota bacterium. Classification (GTDB taxonomy): domain Bacteria; phylum Chloroflexota; class Anaerolineae; order Promineifilales; family Promineifilaceae; genus SLGK01. The sequence continues at coordinate 1,070 of JAWOIM010000305.1, forward strand.
TGCCCATCGTTGGTCTGGTACTCTATTTTGTCAGCCTCATCGCCAGTATGATTGTGCAGCGTGGCCAAAACGAGATCGCCGTTCTGCGCAGCCGAGGCCTTAGTCGGGGCCAGGTGCTGCTCATCTATCTGGGCGAAGGGGCCCTGATTGGTGGCGTCGGTCTGCTACTTGGCTTGCTGCTGGGGCAAGGGCTGGCGCGGCTCATAACCCAAACAGAGCGTTTTCTTGTATTTACCCAAGAAGCCATATCGGCGACCCTTTCGCCGGCAGCGCTGCACTATGGACTCATTGGTGTTGCGCTTTGCCTGCTGGCGCTGCTGCTGCCCGCCTTTCTCACAGGCAAACACACCATCGTCTCCCTGCGCACGTCCCGATCCCGCCAATCAGGACGCACCTTTATGCAGCGCACTTTTCTTGACTTCCTGCTGCTCATCCCCCCATTTTATGGCCTCTACCTTTTGCAGCAGCAAGGCACCATCGGCTCTGGCGACACCGTTTTTGACAATCCTTTGCTTTTTCTGGTTCCCGCCCTTTTTTGCCTGGCCTTTTCCCTCTTGTTCCTGCGTCTTTTTCCAGCCTTCCTTTCCTTGCCCCTCTGGCTTTGGGAGCGTCAATTAAGCATTCCCAATCTGCTCACGCTGCGCCAGTTGGCACGGGCCACTATTCAGTACAGTGGCCCGCTGCTCTTGCTTTGCCTGACCCTCTCATTGGCCACGTTTACTGCTTCCATGGCCCAAACTCTGGACGCCCATTTAACTGATGAGCTGTATTACCAAACCGGGGCAGACCTAAACCTGGCTCAACTGGGCGAACCCATCCCCGTGCCTGAGGGAGCGGACCCGGAGTCATTGGGCTTTTCTTTTCTGCCGGTGGAAGATCATTTGGTTATAGCCGGCGTTCAGGCTGCGACACGGGTAGGCCGCTATAGAGCAAACGTTTCCATTGGCGGCCAGCAATCCAGTGGGCAGCTCATGGGGCTGGACCGCCTCGATTTTCCCCAGGCTGCCTTTTTCCGCGACGATTTTGCCGCCGAGCCATTGATTGGGCTGCTCAATCGGCTGGCCACACGGCGCAATGGGCTGTTGGTAAACCAGCATTTTTTACAGCAGCGTAGTTTGGCCGTGGGTGATCCACTCTTGCTAACGGTGAATACAGGCAGCAAATTTGCCGAGATTCCGTTCATCATTGTGGGTACATTTGATCTGTTTCCTACCTGGTATCCCGATGAGGGGGCGCTGTTTATTGGTCATCTTGCTTACATGCACGAAAAGATGGATGGCACCTTTCCCTATCACGTCTGGCTGGCGACGGATGGGGCGACGAGCGCAGAACAGATTGTGTCACAGGTGCGGCAGCGCGGCTTTACGGTGGTGACTGTCCAAGATGCGCGGGCACAGGTTGCTGCTGCCCGTACCCAGCCGGCGCGGCAAGGTGTATTTGGGCTGCTGTCGGTCGGGTTTTTTGCGGCTGCCTTGCTAACGGTGCTGGGGTATCTGGTATTTGCCGTGGTTGGCTTTCAGCGCCGGGTAGTGGAATTGGGAATGCTGCGGGCGTTAGGCCTTTCTACGCGGCAAATGGTGCGTCATCTGGCCAGCGAACAGGCTGTTTTAATCTTTATGGGCATAGGGGTAGGGACGGTGATCGGCATAGTGGCCAGCTACATCTTTATTCCTTTTTTGCAGGTAGGGGTGGGCCGTACAGCGCAGGTACCGCCATTTGTGGTGCAAATTGCCTGGGAACAGCTATTAACTATTTACGGCATATTTGGCATGATGCTGCTCACAGCAATTGGCGTTCTGGGTTGGTTTCTAACGCGGCTCAAGTTGTTTGAAGCAGTAAAATTGGGAGAAACGGTTTGAGCCTTACTGCTTCATCCAGTAGGGTAATGAAGCTGCGTTCACGGCCGTTTTGCCAGCGGATGGTATCCGCCAATGCCAGGGCCATCGCTGCTCACCCTGCCCTCATCCTGGCTGACAAGCCGGCCGGCGATCAGGAAGGCACCACCTATGCCTGAACAGTTTCGCGTGGGTCCGGTTCCGATACTAAGATCGTTCTTCACGCATGTAGGGCAACCCCAGGGCCGCCGGCGGGCCAACGCGCTTGCGGAATGACTCAAACCACGTAATAGCTACCAAGACGACAACGGTCAGAATATATGGCAACATGTTGAGTAAACTGGAAGGAATGGTAGTGCCTGTCGCCTGTAGGCGGAACTGAATGGCGTTCACCCCGCCGAACAGCAGCGCTCCCACCACCGCCCGCACCGGGTCCCAGGTGGCAAAGATAACCAGGGCGATAGCAATCCAGCCGCGTCCGCCCGTCAAATGCTCCGTCCAGCCGGGGGTGTAGGCCAGCGACAGGTGTGCCCCACCCAGCCCGGCCATCATGCCACCGAAGACGGTGTAATAGTAGCGCAGCTTGAAAACATTAACGCCCAGGGCATCGGCCGTTTGAGGACTCTCCCCAGTGGCCCGCAGGTGCAGGCCCGGTCGGGTTTTGTACAAAAAGTACCAGCTCAGGGGCACAAACAGATACATCACATAGACCAGCAAATCCTGGTTAAATAAAATTGGGCCAATCACGGGAATATCGCTCAGCACAGGCACCGAAACAGAGCGAAAGCGCGGCCCGATTAAGCCCACCAGCGGCGTACCGTCTGGCCCCAGGCGCTGCCCCAAAAAGCTGGACAGGCCGGTGCCGAACAGGGTCAACGCCAGCCCGGACACAACCTGATCGGCCCGCAGGCTGATGGTCAGAAAGGCGTGGATCAGGGCCATGCCGCCGCCCACCAGCAGCGCCACCAGCACCCCCACCCACGCGCTGCCTGAATGCAGAGCGGCGGCAAAGGCGGTGACGGCCCCCATGATCATCATCCCTTCTACGCCCAGGTTTAGAATACCGGCCCGCTCGGTGAAAATCTCGCCAATAGTCGCGTAAACCAGCGAAACCCCGGCCACAATAGCAATTGACAAAATTGAGGTCATCACATCCATATGGTTAACCCTCCAGTGGCTTTACTTCTTCAACGTCAACGGCCGTTTCTGACGGAGGTGGCGCAGGCGGTGCTGAGCGCACAAGCCGCAGCCGGTAGCGCGTAAAGACGCTGCCGCCCAGCACAAACAGTAAAATAGCCCCTTGTAGTACCGGCGCGACCGAGGCAGGCAGCCCCATCGTCATCTGAATTTGCTCACCCCCCACAAAGAGCGTGGCCAGCAGGAAGGCGACCAGCAGCACCCCCCACGGGTTGAGGCGGGCCAGCCAGGCCACAATAATACCGGTAAAGCCGGAGCCAACGGCCAGCCCTCGTTGCAGCCGGAAGGAGATACCGGTCACTTCAGACATACCCGCCAGCCCGGCCAGGCCGCCGGAGAGGAACATGACCAGTAAAATGCTGCCGGCCAGACTGATGCCCGCGTAGCGGCCGGCCGTCTGGCTTTCACCAATTAGCCGAATTTCATACCCCCAGCGGGTGCGATCCAGAATAACCCAGACCACAATGGCGGCCACAATGGCAATAATGATGCCCCAGTGCAGCCGCCCCGTCATGCGCGGCAGCCGGGTAAATTCCGGCAGCAGGGCCGTACCCGGAAAACCAAAGCCTTCGGGGTCTTTCCAGGCAATGTTGAAGAGGTATTGGTAGTAAAGAATGGCGATGTAGTTAAACATCAGGGTGGTGATAATCTCGTCTACCTTAAGATAGGCTTTGAGGAAAGCGGGAATGAGCGCCCAAATCGCGCCCACGACCATGCTGGCGATGATGATCAGCGGCAGATAGATCCAGCGGCTCTCCGGCAGTCCGGGGAAAAAGACGGGTAT
>JAWOIM010000395.1:0-6933 GCA_046484685.1 Chloroflexota bacterium
GCCAGGCGGTATTGGAAGTCATTGATATTGACCGAGAAAACAACACTTATTTTGTGGCTTCCGGTTTCGGCCGAAAATCTCATTGGTATCAGAATATTGTGGCCCACCCCTCTGTCACCATTCAAGTGGGGCCAAGACGTCTGCTGGTTACGGCCGATCCTCTACCACCCAAACCCTCGGGCCAGGCCCTAGTCGACTATGCCCAACGGAATCCCAGGGCAGCCAAAGCCTTGATGGGGCTAATTGGCATCAGCAGTGATGGCAGTGAAGACTCTTACCGCACCATTGGTGAGGAACTAATTCCGGTGGTGGCCTTCCGGCGGCAGCAGGCATTGGCCCCGGTTTCCCGGCTGCCCGGTTGGCTGCTGTTGGTCATTGGACTGGGTTTGGTGTGGTGGTTAACGGGGCGGAAAAACGGTTGAGGGTTTTCTGGCCGATCAAATTTGCCTGGGATTGCCAGGTTAGCACACCTATAGGATAGCACGAGGAGCAAACAGGGCAATAGCGATGGGGGAAGGAAACGGCCGTTTCTCTAATACGTCCAATCTTCATGGGCCAGCGGTGCCGTGTTGAGCATGTCGCGGTACAGCGGCCACTGGGGTAAAAAGCGGTCCATGTAGACGCGGAAAGTGTCGTTGTGCGGCCGCTCCAGAAAGTGGACCATCTCATGCACCACGATGAATTCCAGGCACTCCGGCGGCTTCTTGGCCAGTTCCAGATTCAGCCAGAGGCGCCGGGCCTCGATGTTGCAGCTTCCCCACTTCGTCTTCATCTTTTTGACCCCCCACCCGGCTACCTGTTCGCCGATAATCGGCTCCCATTTGGCCAGCAGGTCGGGCAGGCACTGCTTGAGTTGGGCGCGGTACCATTCGTTGAGAGCCAACTCCCGGTTGGCGCGGGTCGTGCCGGGGTTGACAAAAAGGCTGAGGCGGCGGTTGTTTTTGATACGGACCTCATGCCGGCCGCTGCGTTCGACTATATCCAGCAGATAGCGGCGGCCCCAGACGTAATGGCTCTCACCCGTCACCATTTCCCGTTGGGACTGGCGCGGCTGGGCCTGGAAGGCGGCCTGCTGCTTTTTGATCCAGGCCAGTTTGCCGATGACCGCCAGGCGCACATTGTCATCGTTCAGGTGCAGAGGCACGGCCACGCGCACACGGCCGTTGGGTGGGTAGACGGCCAGGTGGACGTTTTTAATATCCTTGCGCACCACCTGTACCTCAATGCCGGCAATCGTTTGCGGGGGTGTGGCCGGCGGCGTTTTGGTCTGGCCGTTATTTGTACTCATCTTGCTCTTTGACCACGTTGACCAGTTCATCCAGATTGACGTTGTAGGGGGCTACTTCTTCCCGGATGGCCCGCGCTACTTCCCGCTCTTTGAAATAGTTGCCTACCCAGCCATCCTTTTTAGTGGTCAACACGGCCGTATTCACCGCCAGCGCCAGTTCCTCATTGCCGTCCAGCGTATCGTACAGGCTGCGTTTGGCCCGCGTATTCATCGAAGCCGGGTAACGACTGCTGCCCGCGCCTTCCGGCCGGACGACCCTGGTGGCTAAGGCTCGCACCCGTGCCAGGTAATCTTTATAGGCCAGCGCCTGCTGCCGCCGCTCCTGAATCAGCGCGTCCAGCAGGGCCGACATTTCATCGTAGTAGCGGGGATTGACCGGCCGTTCGTCCGTGATAATGCGGCGCACGTTGTTTTCAATCGTTTCGGCCATGGCCGTCTCACTGCTGCGAATCCCATCCGGCAGGTGGCTCAGACCGTCCAGGCCATGCTCCACCAGCAGGTCCACCAGCCCCAGGTTGTCAAATTTAGAGATGGTGGTGCTTTCTTCGGCCCGAATATAGCGGTCGAGCAGGTAGCGCATGGCCGGTTCATACTGTTTCATATCAATCAGGTCCCCGCTGGCGTGTTTGACCTCCTGGTCCACCTTGTCATAGTGGGCCACCTCCTGGCGGATGGTCTCAGTCTCGGCCGGCGTATAACCGGCTTCGGCCATTTCGTTGGCCAGATTGGCGTAGGCCCGCAGCAGGGCGGCCACCGCTTTGTAGAGGGCGATCCGCTTTGGCTCGTTGGCCCGCAGCGCCTCCTTGTCGCCGGTATCGGCGGCACAGAAGTAGTGGATATACGCTTCGGTGGTTCGGGGCCGGAGGACCGGTTCGCACAGCGCTTTGACCACCTCACGCGTTTCTTCCAGCCGCTCCCGTCCTTTGTCTAGCCGGTTGGTCAGCAGGCCGGCCACGTCCTCTTTGTCGTACTCTTCAAAGGCACCGCCGGTGTAGTCGCGGATGGCCCCTTCCAGACTGTTGAACAAATCTTTGTAATCGACGATGTAGCCATACTCTTTGTCTTCTCCATCCAGCCGGTTGACGCGGCAGATGGCCTGAAAGAGGCCGTGATCGCGCATTGTTTTGTCGATGTAGAGGTAGGTGGCCGAGGGGGCGTCGAAGCCGGTCAGCAGCTTGTCTACCACAATCAGCAGCCGCATCCGGCCCGGCTCTTTGATAAAGCGCTCCTTGACCCTGGTCTCAAATTCTTCGACCTTGTGCATGGCCGTGTCTTCCGCTTCGTCGAAGAAGTCGGCCAACATGCGGCGGTAGATGTCGTACTGGCGCAGCTTTTCGGTCAGTCCTTCGCCCGTTTCTTCCAGCTTGATGTCGGCCGGGGAGGGTTTGTAGCTGGTGATGATGGCACACTGCCCGGCCAGGTCGGTCTGGCTGAACAGTTCGTACACTTTGCACGCCTGGTAGATGCTGGCACAGACGAGCATGGCGTTGCCCCGGCCGTCCATCAGCCGGGGACGGATGGCCATGTCCAGCATGATGTCGCCCACAATCTGTTCCAGGCGGGATTGGCTGGAAAGGACCTGCTTCATCGTGCCCCATTTTTGTTTAAGCTGGACTTTGGCCATTTCAGAAAGGCCGGCCGTTTTGCTCTCAAACCATTGGTCTACCTTTTGCGGAGAAGCGACGTACTGGTCGATGTCTCGCGCTTCATAGCGCAGGTCGAGGACGACGCCATCGGCCACCGCCTCGTTGTATTTGTAGGTGTGGATATAACGGCCGAATACCTCAATGCTCTTTTGTTTGTCCGCTTTGAGCAGGGGCGTGCCGGTAAAGCCGATAAAGAGGGCATCGGGCAAGATGCTTTTCATGGCCTGGTGCAGCTTGCCCGATTGGGTGCGGTGACATTCGTCCACAAAGACAAACAGGTTGCCTTTGGGCTGGAAGTGGGCGGGCAGGCTGCGCCGGACTTCGGCAATGAAGTCGTCGGTGGCCTGCTGGTCATCATCCCCCAGCTCCCGACCGAATTTGTGAATGAGGGAGCAGATCAGCCAGGGAGTGGTAGCGTTGAGCTTGTCGATCAGGTCGGCCCCGCTTTGGGTGCGGTAGATTTTTTCATCGACGCCCATGAACACCTTCTCGATTTGCTCATCCAGTTCGGTGCGGTCGGTGATGATGAGGACGCGGGCGTCGGCGCTGTTTTCACGCAGCCATTTGGCCAGCCAGACCATTGTCAGGCTTTTGCCGGAGCCTTGCGTGTGCCAGATGATGCCCCCTTCTCGCTGGGCGATCCGCTTTTGGGCGGCACGCACGCCGAAATATTGGTTGTGGCGCGGCACTTTTTTCATGCCACTGTCGAAGACGATGAAGTTGTGGAGCAATTCCAGGAAGCGTTCTTTGTTAGTCAGGCGGATCAGGGCACAGTCGAGACGGCCGTTTACCACCTCAGCCCCACGTTGACAAGGGGCCGGGGGCAGATAGCGGTTGTCACGGCCGTCTAATTGGGGGTTATAGTCTGGGTTTTCCTCTTTCCACTCCAGGAAATATTTCTCTTTGGTGCCGATAGCCCCGTAGCGCAGCCCCTGGGTGTCGTTGCCGGCCATGACCAACTGGATGGTGGCGAAGAAGTCCTGGATGAAGCTCTTTTTTTGGTTATCAAGATTTTGGCGGATGCCTTTGCCCACGTCGCTGATGGAGCGTTTGAGTTCGAGGATGGCCAGGGCGATGCCGTTGACGTAGAGAACGATGTCGGGTCGCTTTTTGTTGAGGCCGGCAATGGTTACTTCTTCGGCCAGGGCAAAGTCGTTGTTGTCGGGCTGCTGCCAGTCGATGAGCCAGACGGTTTGGGTCTGTTGCCCCGCGCCGGGCTTGACCTTGACGCCGTAGCGCAGCAGGCTGTAGACGGCTTTGTTGGCGTCGTAGAGATGTTTGCCTTCGCCCAGGGCGGCGGCCTGGTTTAGGAGATGCAGTGCCCGGCCGATCAGGACCTCCTCATAGCCGCGCCGTTGCAGCCAGTCACGCAGCAGCCCTTCCTCGATGTGGCGGTTGTCGGGGCGATCCTGCCAGTTACCCAGGTAGGTGTAGCCAAGCTGCTCCTGGTACAGCTTAACGACCCGGTTTTGGGCGGCGCGTTCTAGCTGGCCGACGGGGGAGAGTTGATAGTTCATAGTTGATAGTTGATAGTTGACAGTTGATAGTTGACAGTTGGCAGTTGACAGTTGACAGTTGACAGCTATCAACTGTTATATTGTTATGGGGTTAGCCAGTTTTCATGTTGTAGTTGGGGAACAGCACGAAAATCTTTGTCTGTGGTTAGCAGGATCAAATCGTGACGTAGGGCTATGGCTGCGATCAGGGCATCTACTGTTTCTAGTTGCCAGCCACGTTGTCGCAAAGACACTTGTAATTGAGCGGCCATCTCACCATCTGTCTGATCCGGTATGTAGCAAGGCAGCAGAGGTTTCAGTCGCGCCCACTCGACCAGGTTTTGTTTGGCGCGGGGCAGGAGAGAAATGCCAAACAATGTTTCGGTAATGCTGGGCACACAAGTGGCAAAGTTGTCGCCGTCATCCAGCTTTTGCAAGATGCGCTGGCGCAGGGGATGGTGGAGCGTGACCAGAGGCGAGGCGTGATTGGTGTCCAGGAGGTAACTGGTCATTTCATGCGCGCCCTTCGGCTATGTCGTTGGCCCGGGTTATGGCCTGCATTTCGGCCTCTACGTCAGCCCAGGCTTGATTCCAGGTGGTTAGATCAAAGTCTGGGTCTTCTGGTGCGTGGCGTAGGGCTTCGGCTAAGGAGCCGCTGGCCGGCTGCAAACTGCCGGGGCTGGGCGGCGTTGCCTGTATCTTGGCGACGACTTCTTCTGGTGAGGGGAAGGCGCTTTCTGTTTCTAAAGCATCATTCAGAAGCTCAATGATCACCTGTTCCATAGAGCGCTGCTCTGTCTCTGCTTTGCGTTTTAGCCGCTTTTCCATCTCTTGGGGCATGGTGATGTTTATATTCATGATCGCCTTCCTTATAGTTGACAGTTGGTAGTTGATAGTTGACAGTTATTTTGGTGTTGGGTTATGGGGTGCAAGGCACGGGCCGAACGGTTTGGGTTAACCACGATCTTGCTGGCCCGTGCCTCGCACCGCTTCATCACTAAGGTTCTGTCTTATTTAGTATCATCATACCAAATCAGCCCGTTGTTGTATAGTTGATGGTTTGTCATGGCAGTCAGGTGATGGGTAGGGGTGGGACGGCGCGGGGTTTGCCTGGCCAAAACCGGCCTGGTTGGTTCCGCGCCGTCTCACCCTGGTTGTTGATGGTAGGAGCGCACCCGTGTGGCGCCCGAATCCGCGTGTGCGCCGGAATTGGGGCAAACACGTGCGGCAGAGGGCAGACACGTGGGTCTGCCCCTACAGTGGCGCGGGTGTGCTGGGCGAGACAGGCGGGGCGGACCTTGATTGGTGATGGCCAGGATCGTGGCCCGCCTGTCCCGCCCGTACGATTGTAGCATTGATGACAGTTGATAGTTGACAGTTGACAGTTGATAGTTAAATCCAGCCCTGGTGTTGGAAAATTTCGCTCAGGATGTTAGCAAGAGATGGTTGATTAACCTGAATGATCTCGGTGTTGCTGATATGTTTATGGTCTTGAAAAGGCAAGGCGGGTTTATGGGGCGCGTTGTCGTACCGGAACATCAGGTTGTCGTCTGCATCCTGATAATGGTAGGCATAGGCCAGTTTGTCTACCTGTTCGGCAGAAGCATCGAGATATTCACGAAAAAAGAAGCGTGATTTATCTACAAAGATGATGGTACTCTATCCCTCGCAGCCGGTTTAGTTTTTGCTGCAAACGCTGCCCCAGGTGATATTCACCCGCCCACTGCACATACTCATCATCGCGTCCTTCTAAATCTTCAGCAGCCATCGTTTCGATAAACCGCTCTGAGGTGACGCCATACTTTTCTTCAAAGGGGGTCAATCTCTGCCGGGCCAGCGCCAGCGCCAGTTCCAGGCGTGCAATCTCGCCGTCTATAGCTGATTTAACGAGCTGCTGGGTATCGGTATGTTCTCTGCTGTCCATATAAATTGTGGTCATCGTCTAACTCCAATGTTGTACAGTTGATAGTTGACAGTTGATAGTTGATAATTGACAGTTGATAGTTGACAGTTGATAGTTATTTTGTTTTTTGGGTGTTGGCTTTGGTTGTTTTGATGATGCTGGTTAGTAGTTTTAGGAGTTCGATGCAGTCCTGATTGATGGATTGGTAGCTGTTTGGTCCAATATAGCCGGATTGTTGCAGGAGATCAAGCCAAAATAGTTGACAGTTGATAGTTGAGAGCTGTCAACTGTCAACTATCAACTAATCTCGTTTGGCCGGTGAGCAACTGCTGCATCATGCCTTGTTTGATCGCGGCCGTTTTGTCGCGGCGGGCCTGGAGGGCGCTGATTTCGGCATCCATGTCGGAGAGGATGGTAGCGATGGCGCGTTGTTCGGCCAACTGTGGAATTGCCAATTTGAAAGAGCCAATTTGTCCAAAATTTAATCCCTGACGATTTCCGCCAGCTTGGAAACTATCAATTTGCTTTTGGCCATTGCTTGATAGAAGGAATAGATTTACAAATTTCGGGTCAAGCCTGCTTTGTTTTGTTCTGATGATA
>JAWOIM010000409.1:0-3279 GCA_046484685.1 Chloroflexota bacterium
GCCGCGCCATAGTAGCCGTTGATGGCCAGCGCAGTGCCCATGATGAGCAGGGCGCTTAACGGCCGTTTCTGCCGGTATGTGGCCCAGCCCACATAAGCGGCCAGAAACCAGCTTAACAGTCCCAGCCCCAGGGCAAAACTGATCGTCTCCTGGCTGCTTTCCCCGGCCAGGATGGCTTGCAGCCAGCCCAGCAGCCGGTCCAGAAAAACGGCCCCGCGCTGAATCCAGAAGCGGCGCAGCAGATCCCAGTTACCCAGCAGATAGCCCCAGGGCGGCCACAGCCGGCCCAGCCAGAGCAGGTTGGCCAGCAGCCCGTAGACGCTCAGCAGCAGCCAGGCGGGGAAGGGGGATAACGGCCGTTTGGCCAACACCACCCCCAGCAGCAGCCCCAACAGCGCCGTGGGGATCACAATGTCATCTTCCGGAACCCAGCCTACGCCCAACACCGACCAGATGAGGCAGCCCACCGCGCCCAGCAGCAGCAGCAGCGGCAGCCATCCCTCGCGGGGGCGGTAGTGGGTGAGGAGGTAGTCGAGTAGGCGTAATGTCATAATCGTAGTGAAAAGTGAAAAGTAAGAAGTGGAGTTCCCACTTTCCACTTCTTACTTCTTACTTCTTACTTCTCCTGGTTGCTGCACGGCCACCACCTTCCCCGTCCCCGTCACCTTGAACTCCCAGAAGCCGCGGCGGGGCGCTTCTTCGAGGGGGTGGCCCAGGTCGCTCTGGTGTACCAGGTGGGTGGTCGGTCCCAGGCGACGAATGGCCGTTTGCAGGCCGTGGCTGCTGCCATCCGCCGCCCCAAAACTTTGCCGTTCCAGCAGGACGACGCTGAGGTCGATTCCTTTTTGCTGCAAGGTGAGCAGTTGGGGCAGCCAGTCGCTGGCCAGGGTGGGGGTGATAAGAACGGCCGTTGCCCCCCGCTGTACCACCCGACCAAAGTCAGACAAAGCCCGTGCGAGCGATGTCTGGCCGTTGGCCTGCAGCAGGGCTAAGGCTCGCAGCAGCTTCCAGCGCTGCCCTTGGCCGCGGGCAGGGGGCAGGATGTAGGGCGAACGGCCGTACGTGGCCAGTCCCACCGGACGCTGCCCGGCCAGCGCCCGCACCGCCAGCGAGGTGGCCAGCAAAACGGCCTGTTCTTCGGTGCCTTGTAGACCCGTGCCCAATTGGACCACTGCCTCCAGGTCGAGCAGCAGCCACAAATCGCCGGCCGTGTCCTGATCAAACTGGCGTACCAGCAGCTCGTTGTGACGGGCGCTGCTGCGCCAATGGATCCAGTTCAGCGGGTCGCCGGGGGCATAATCGCGCACGGTGGCCGCGTTGACCGTCGCTTCCCAGGCGCGGCGCGGCTGCCGGGCCTGGCCGCTGCGTTGCCCGGTAGGCAAAGGCAGCGGCAGGTGGTGGTGGATGGGCGGGTGGATGATAATTTCTTCCTGTTGGGGATAATGGCGGGTCAGCATAAAGATGCCGAAGGGGTCGCTGCTGCGAATGGTCCAGGGGCCGAGGTGAAATTGCCCCCGCTGCCGGCAAACGGCCGCCTGCCGCCAATGGTTTTCGCTGTGGGCGTCGATGGTACGCACCACGTTGACCTGGTAGCCGGGCACGTTGGACTCATCCACAATTTCCAGCCAGAGGGCGGGCACGCCGCTCCGGTTTTCGATGCGGAAGGCTTCGCTGAGCCGGTCGCCTACGGCCACCCAGCCAAAGCGCAGCCGGCGCTCGGCGTGCAGCCCCTGCCCCAGCAGCCAGACCCAGCCATAGGCCAATAGGAAGAGGCCGCCCATTCCGATCAGCAGCGTATTCCAGATGCGGTGGGGCAGGAGAATAGCCGCGGCCAACAAAAAGAGAAGCCAGATGAGGGGCAGCTTGTGGCGCAATTGGATTTGGGTGGACTCGGCCGTTTCTTTATCCATCCTGCTATTGTGCCAGAAACGGCCGTTTTATTCATCTTAAATAAAACAACCAATATGGCTTTACAAATTCAACGCCCACTTTTTGATTTGGAACACAGATTATCAACACAGATTTTTCGGCTTTTGTTTAGTAACTATACAGCCTCTCAAGACCTGACAGGTTTTTAACAAGGCGCTGGGCAATTTCACAGTCTGGTAGAAACCTGTCTGGTCTGTATAGTTACTTTGTTTATTTGTATACAGCCTGATACTATAATGGTTGAAAACCCATCGTCTATGGTCTATTGTCCATGGTCATTTTAAAGGAGGTTTCCAGCCATGATCGATTTACTCCATCAGCCTGGATTTTTAGGGACCCACGCCAATTTTGCGGCTGATTTTACGCTGATCATGATGCTGCTGATAGCGGGCCTGTTTACTCTGGGCGTGGGTATGGCCCGGCGGCAGCGTTACGAGGCCCACCGTTGGATTCAAACCAGTGCCGCGCTTTTGAATCTGGTGATGGTTTTGTGGATGATGATTCTGCCTTTTCGTGACTTTGTGGTGCGGGATGTGGGCGGCCCACGCCCCACTTTTTTCTATACGGTCACCAGTGCCCATGCGATTATCGGCTTTGTGGCCCTGACGTTTGGCCTCTTTGTCACCTTACGAGGCAACGAACTGGTACCCCAGCCACTTAAGTTCAACAATTACAAATTATATATGCGGGTTTCATATGGCTTATACATGGGGGCCACACTGCTGGGCGTTTGGGTGTATGTTATCTGGTTTATGCTCATTCCCAATCCACCTCAGTTTTAGGAAAAAGAAGAGAAAAAATGGACAAAAAGAAAAGAAAAGCTACCAAATCTACACCCCCACAAGCAGTTAACCCCATGCTAATAGGGGCAGGCTTTCTGCTCATTGTTTTGCTGGCGGCGACTTATTTGTTGTTTGGGAATCGCGCGGAGCAGGGGGAAAGGGATACGGCCGTTTACCCTGCCGAAATAAGTGTCGCTGATGCCGTCACCATGCGGGAGTCTGGCGTATTCTTTTTAGACGTTCGTGAACAAGTGGAGTGGGATTCTTTTCACATTCCTGATTCCACGCATATTCCTTTGGGCCAATTGAGCCAGCGTTTGAGCGAACTTCCCCCTGACCAAGAAATTGTTGTCGTCTGTCGTACCGGGAATCGCAGTCAAGAAGGACGTACTATTTTGCAGGCGGCAGGCTGGGATCAAGTAACAAGTATGGCCGGGGGCGTTGTTGATTGGCAGGCGGCCGGTTATCCTATTGTTACTGGTCCTTAGTTTGCTGCTGGTCCTTAGTTTCACCTTCTGCCAGGGCTTTGAAGCTAGCGCACCTTGAGATCGCGCCACACCAAAAAGTA
>JAWOIM010000483.1:0-5050 GCA_046484685.1 Chloroflexota bacterium
GGCCCGGTCGGCCAGCGTCATGCTGCCCAGGCCGGGACCAAAGAATTCCACAAATTTTCCCACGACCCCTTTCTTGCGCAGCAGTTCGGTGACCACCAGCACCAGGTCGGTGGCCGTGGCCCCTTCACGCATAGCGCCGGTCAGGCGCACGCCGACCACTTCCGGCGTCAGCATGTAGATAGGCTGGCCCAGCATAACCGCCTCGGCCTCAATGCCGCCTACGCCCCAGCCCAAGATGCCCAGGCCATTGATCATGGTGGTGTGGGAGTCGGTGCCGACCAGGCTGTCGGGGAAAGCCACTTTGACGCCGTTCTCCTCTTTGCTCATGACCACCTGGCCCAAATACTCCAGGTTGACCTGGTGGACAATGCCGGTGGCCGGGGGGACGACCTGGAAGTTGTCGAACGCTTCTTTGCCCCATTTGAGGAACTCGTACCGCTCCCGGTTGCGCTCAAATTCTCGCTCGGCGTTATACATCAGGGCAAAAGCGGAGCCAAACCGGTCTACCTGCACCGAGTGGTCGATAACCAGATCGACGGGGACCTGCGGATTGATTTTGGTGGGGTCGCCGCCCAGCCGGGCCATGGCCGAGCGCAGCGCAGCCAGATCGACCACGGCCGGCACGCCGGTAAAGTCCTGTAAAATAACGCGCCCCGGCTTAAAGGGAATCTCGTCGTGGGCGGGATCGGTGGCGCTCCAGCGGGCCAATTTCTCTACATCGTCGGGGTTGACTTCGTAGCCGTCACAGGTTCGCAGCACTGCTTCCAGCAGCACTTTAATGGAGAAGGGTAAACGGCCGATGTCCGCATATTTCGACAGCGCATCCAGCCGGTAATAATGGTAATCGGTCCCTTCCAGTTGGGCGCGGGCACCGAAATGGTCAATGGTCTTACTCATGGTTCACCTCGTTAAGTTTGGGGGCTTCAGGGGTTTAACGTGAAGCGTGATGCGTGAAACGTGATGGTTCTCTGGTCACGCATCACAGCTTGCCCTGAACGCAGTTGAAGGGTTTCACGCATCACGGGATGTCAACCTCCTGAATACCTAAAGCATGGAAATTATTCCTGTTTATGACATATGTCGCTGATAGCTAAGTGTAAATCGGGCAATAGTTCGGATTGGATAGTTGCCTCAGGGCCAAATGTGCCCAGCGGCGCATAAGCCTGTCCCCGCAGCACATGGACCTCAATGGTACAGCTTTTGGGATCAACTAACCAGTATTCTGGCACCCTGGCCCTGGCATATAGCGTGTATTTGGTTTGCCGATCATACTGCTCGGTTCCGGGCGACAACACCTCAACCACCAGGTCTGGTGCGCCGTCAATCTTGCGTTCGCCAATAATGTCTAAACGTTCCTGCCGAATGAAGATAACGTCAGGCTGGACAGGTGTGCCGATGTCACTCAGGACAACATCAACAGGTGCGCTCAAAACCCGGCCAAGATTTTGCTCTTTGGCCAACTTCATCAGGGCAAAAAAGATTTCACCGGCAATCGTCTGGTGGTGGGGATTGGGAGCGGGGGACATAAATAATTCTCCATCAATTACTTCGTAACGGAAGCCGTTATCGGGCAAACGGTTATAATCCTCATAGGTCCAATCGCCCTGGGCTGGCGGCCAGGAGCGGGCCGAGGAAACAATATCCGGTTCTGGTTTGGTCAGGGTCAGTTCAGGTACCATGTTATACCTCCAGGTTGTTGCAATTTGTCTCAATGGTTATTATAACGGAAAATGGTGGGAGCGTAACAAGAATTTCGTATTTCGTATATCATGATATGATACGCACCACGAAATACGCAATACGCATTACCTTCAATTTACCAAGAACCATATCCTACAAGGAGTTCCATATGAAAGTAGCATACGTTTTTACCACAGCCAATTCCGCCACCTATAAACTGGGCACGATGATTTTGCCCCAGTTGGAAGGGGATAATCATGGCGTCCAGGTGGCTGGCATGATGTTTTTTGATGACAACATTTTTTGTCTGCGTCAGGGAGATCCGGTAGGGGAACGTCTGGCCAAAGTGGCCCGGGAACAGGGCATTTTGCTGATGGTTTGTGACCAATGTGCGCTGCGGCGTGGCCTGGCCACAGGGGAATTCAGCCAGTGTGGTTCGGGTGAGGTACAGGCTAAAGGGCTGGTTGAGGGCGTGGTAGCCGGCTGTTTCCCGCAGCTTTACGCGGCCCTGGGTGGCGCAGGAGTAGATCAAGTCATTAGTTTGTAAGTAAAATACGCCACTGGCCACCTCACCCCAACAAATTAATCACCGTATCCAAATCTTTATCCCCCCGCCCGCTCAGGTTCACCAGAATAATCTGGTCGGGGTGCATGGTGGGAGCGCGTTTAATAACATCGGCCACGGCGTGGGCCGATTCGAGGGCGGGGATAATGCCTTCCGTTTTGGATAACAGTTGAAAAGCAGCCAGGGCTTCTTCGTCGGTGGCATAAGTATAGCCGGCCCGTTCCTGATCGCGCAGCCAGGCATGTTCGGGACCAACACTGGGGTAATCCAGCCCGGCGCTAATGGAGTGGGTCTCGATAATCTGACCATCAGCCGTTTGCATGACAAAGCTTTTGGTGCCGTGCAAAACGCCGATACGAGCCACGTTCAGGTCGGCAAAGCGGGCCGCATGGTTGCCGCTCTCAATGCCTTCTCCACCCGCTTCCACGCCAATTAAATCGACCGTTTCATCAGCGCGGAAGGCGTGGAATATGCCCATGGCGTTGCTGCCGCCGCCCACACAGGCCACAATAGCGTCAGGCAAGCGGCCGACCGTGTCTAACATCTGCTGCCGGGCTTCATGACCGATGACGCTCTGGAAGTCGCGCACCATCATGGGGTAGGGGTGGGGACCGAGAACGGAGCCGAGCAGGTAGTGGGTCGTATCTACGTTGGTGACCCAGTCGCGAATGGCTTCGTTAATGGCGTCTTTGAGGGTGCGGCTGCCGCTGCTGACGGGGCGGACTTCGGCACCCAGCAGTTTCATACGGTAGACGTTGGGCTGCTGGCGGGCGATGTCTACTTCGCCCATATAGACGATGCACTCTAAGCCAAGCAGGGCGCAGGCGGTGGCCGTGCCTACGCCGTGCTGCCCCGCGCCCGTTTCGGCCACGATCCGTTTTTTGCCCATGCGTTGGGCCAGCAGGGCCTGGCCCAATGCGTTGTTGATTTTGTGGGCACCGGTGTGGTTGAGATCTTCCCGTTTAAGGTAAATCTGGGCGCCGCCAAGCTGCTGGCTGAGTCGTTTGGCGTGGCTGATAGGCGACGGCCGTCCCACATAGCTTTGCAGGAGATGCTGGAATTCGGCCGTAAACTCGGGATCCTGGCGAGCCGCGTCGTAGGCGGCAATCAGCTCTTCCAGGGCGGGCATCAACGTTTCAGGCACAAACTGGCCGCCGTAAGGGCCAAATTTCCCCCTGGCGTCAGGGAGTGTCAA
The DNA here is from genome assembly GCA_046484685.1 of Chloroflexota bacterium. Lineage (GTDB taxonomy): Bacteria > Chloroflexota > Anaerolineae > Promineifilales > Promineifilaceae > SLGK01. The sequence goes on from JAWOIM010000483.1 coordinate 3,441, forward strand.
GCGTTCTGTATCTGTCATAGTGTTAATCCTTCTTCATGGATGAGTGATACGAACCCTCAAAAACATACATTCCAGATACTAGTCTGGTCATTGGCCCACATTTGGTCAAACGACTCGGTTTTTCAGGATTCATCGTCCATGGTCTACGGTCCATGGTCCATGGTCCGTCGTTCATGGTCTATTTTCGTAGGAGTATAGTATGGATAGGTGGGGTAGAGCAAGAGGTAGAGGAAGATTAGTCCAATCGCCCCGATTGGACTAACCTGATTGTTAAGGGGTTAATTATAAGTAATGAGTGGTAGATAAAGGTGGGATAATTGGCCAGGAAGCATCACGCTAAATTTAGCATCCAGCGGTATATCAGCCAAACTTTGATTCATAATGGCCCACTGTTCAGGGTCAGGATCATACCAGACAGTAATAGGATTATCGTTATAAACGCCCTCAACTGCTCCGAAAGGGTTCCAGATCTGGCTGACGAAGATAATGGCCTCAGGATTGCTGTTTAGCAGCGGGTGATCGATATAGGTCCAATAGGCGTTGATGTTGTCGGCGTCAGCCACATGGACAAACACATTGTTTTGCTCAGAAGCAGCCACAATATTAAAGGTACGGTCTGCTACCATGCTCATTTGGTCTTGATTAAATATGGACCATTGACCTGAATACCAAACACCGGTTACATGAGGATGGCGCTCAGATTGAAAGTGATGATTGGCAAAAAGGATCAGGTTGGGTTGATTGTTGAGATCCGGATCATCAATCAGTGTCCAATTAAGATTAATATTTTCAGGGCTGCTGGTATGTTGGACGCTGATGGTAGGGCTATCGGCTACAAAGATATTAAAGGCGGCTCCTGAAGGCATAGGGTTGGTACTTTCATTGTAGACACCCCATTTACCTTGCGCATCACTATAGAACAGCCCTACTTCATTGTTGTTGAACACCCCAAAGTCCCCTTCTCTCAACCAATGGGAGGTAACAAGCAAGTGGGCATCGGGGTTGTTGTTGGTCAGGGGATGGTCTATTAACGTTAAATCAGCAATTGTGTTTTCAGGTCGGGCGATATGGATAAAGCTGTGGCCGACGGGTGACGGCAGGCTGCCGCCGATAATCGTATGAGGGGGCTGAGCAGCAACGGCCGTTTCCTGCCCCAGCCACCCTATGAAGCCGACGAGCATGAGTGTGGCCAACATAAAGCCGGTAATATGTTTCATTCGTAATCTCCTTTATAAAAATGTTACTGTGTATAAAGAAGACGGTTAAGCGGCAGAAATTCTTTCCGGCAATAGGTTGACCTTATTACTAGCCGGCCGATTTGACCTGTCGGATGAAGGCCTCTAGCTGAGCATGGTCTTTTTGACCGGGGCTGCGCTCAATGCCGCTGGCCACGTCTACGGCATACGGCCGTACCTGACGTACCGCTTCGGCCACGTTAGCGGCCGTTAACCCCCCGGCCAGCATCAGATGGGGCACTTTTTGGGCCAGTTCAGCACTGATGGTCCAGTCTCCGGTCTCCCCGGTGCCGCCGCGCAGGGTGGGATGGTAGGTGTCGATGAGCAGCGCTGGCCGGTCGGGACGGCGGGCGGGGGGCGGGCTGCTAAATTGAG
>JAWOIM010000488.1:0-3359 GCA_046484685.1 Chloroflexota bacterium
GCCCAGCCAATCGGCAAAGGTGTCACCGGGCAGGATAATTGCTTCGTGGGGGCGGTCAACGGCCGTTTCTGCCCCCCTATTGGCCAGAAGAAGCTGCTGCCACCAGACCAGTCCCATTACAGCAATCAACAAGGGCAGTACCATTTTTAATCCACGCATAATTTACTCCTGTGTAAATGTAACCCAGGTTGTTAACCTGGAAAAGCAGCAGGTTGGCAACCTGCGTTACGTTTTCATTCGTTTGTTGGTGCGCCGCGGCGCGTGTTGTCTCCTACGAAAATAGACCATGGACGACGGCCCCTGATCAAGTCAGGGGTAGACGATGAATTTTCATACATGATGGTGCGCCGCGCTCATGTTGTCTCCTTGAAAGGTATTCTTTTATAGTAGTATACCGTGTTTTTTGGCAGTTAAACATAGACCCCGTCCAGAGAGTCTATGAAAGATTTGTGGTTCTTCAGGAATTTGCGGGGATTAGTCGTATTCCATATTCCGTAATTCTCTCTGGTTACGAAATACGCAATACGGTTTGTCAACCTCCTTTCGGCAAACGCTAAAATCCTGAAGAGCCATTTTCCGCCATTGCTATCTATCTGCTTTTGTTTTACTATTTGCGCTGGAGATATATTACCTTCCTAACTGGTACAAACTTGAATAGAGGTGAACATGAAAGTGGTGAAATGGTTTCTTTTCTGCAATTTGTTTTTGATTGCCTTCTTGATAGCCAACAGCAGTGTTGCCCAACCAGATCCCCATCCTGTCAGTCAAGATGGCCTGGCAGCAGATGAGAGGGCGGCCCTGGTCCATTGGGGCAGGGTCGATGACCCAACCGTAGCAGCAATATTTGCGGAATTTGAAGGGCTGGATGCACCTGTGACCAGTACCCTGGGCGGGGACCATGTCGGCTACGATAAAGTGACCGGCCACTATCTGGATGACCCTACCATCACTCGCGTGACGGACGCCCCCCTGTGGATAGACCCGGAGAAAGGCGTACCAGAAAGCGGCTTTATTCGTTTTGGGGCCAATAACTTGCTGACCGTCACGCCCGGCATGGCGGACGGCCTGCGCCAGCAGCTTCAGGAAGCAGAAGTAGCGACCGACTATCTGGCCATGCAGTTTGCTTATCCGCTGGATATGGACTTGAAGGAAGGATTGGCAGCGCGGGGGGTTGTCTTTGGCGATCCACTGGACCGGCTCTCTTTTTACGTCAAAATTTCGAGCGGGTCGGTAACGGCCGTTGTCGATGCCATCAACCAGAACAAAATCACCTTTGTGGGGCAGGTGCCACCCCTGTTTCAGATCAGCGAAGGACTGCAAGCAGAAATGAATGCCTTGCCTGATCCAGAAACGGCCGTAGCCGTCACCGTACAGCTTTTTGAACCGCCCACCCCGACTCAACTGGCCGACCTGGAAAAAGTAATGGAGATTGAGCGCCGCTCAAACGGAGCCATCTTCCTGGTGGAGGGTACGCTGCCCGCCAGCGCCATCTACGCCCTGGCCGCCAATCCTGCCGTACAGATGGTCTACGAACAAATTCGTTATGAATCTGGCTCGTTTGAAATGCCTGTCACAGCGGGTCCCCCGGCTGGCGTCCAGGCCAATCTGGAAGGTAACCTGGCCAGCGGCGGCGATATTCTTAAAAACAACGGCTACGATGGCACGGGCATTAACGTCATGGTTATGGATTCCGGCATCGCCCACCAGGGCAGCGTTTATCATCCTGATCTGCCTTTGAACCGCATCATCGACCAACATGGCTATTATCCCACGGTCAGCCCATTGGCAACGGCCGTTGACAGTCACGGCACCCACGTTGCCGGCAGCATTGGCGGCAGCGGCGCCGGCACATCGGGGCAATCCTGGCAAGGCATCGCCCCCGGCGTCAACTTTTTGATCTATCGCCTTTGCTGTAACGTGCCCAACGGGTTTGGCTATTTTGACAGCGATTTCCAGGCTTCCCTGCTGCGTGGCGCGCAGAACGACGGTGACGTTTCCAACAACAGTTGGGGCGGCGGCAACCATACCTATGCCGTCAGCTCCCAGTTGGCCGACCGGGCGGTGCGGGGCGAGTTTGCCAACCGCTGGATGAATATGGTGATCATCACCCACAACGACAACAACCTGTCACGCAGCCCCGGCACGGCCAAAAACGCCATCACCGTGGGCGCGGTCAAAGATGGCAACTGGCCCCAGGAAGATGTGGCCAGCTGCGGCGGTACGGGTGATGATAACTTTCCGCCTGGTGAGCGCATCTGCTTCAGCAACTTCGGCCCGATTGACGTGGATGGCGATGGGCACTCACGGGTCAAACCTGACCTGATGGCTCCCGGCGTGCGCACCCATTCCCCCGTTGGCTGGTATTTTTACGGGGATACCCGCCAGTATGACACCTGGAACGGAACCAGCATGGCAGCGCCGCAAGTGACCGGCGGTGTGGCCCAATTCTTACAGGCTTACCCCGCCTACCATAACTGGCCAGAAGTGGTCAAAGCGACCATGATTGCGGCAGCAACCAATGTTGGCGGGGCAGACATCAATAAATATGGCCGTGGTATGATTAATACCTATCACACCATTTACAACCAGTCTGGGGTCAACCATACCAGCCGCTGGGCCAGCTCACTGGCAGCGACAGGCAACGTGAACAATCATGCCTTTACCGTACCTGCCGGTTTTTCAGAGGTGCGGATAGTGCTTACCTGGGCCGATCCGGTGGCCGGGGCCAACAATGACACCGTCATCAACGACCTGGATGTGCGCGTCTATGACGCCAATAACGTCCTGCGCGGTTCTTCGCTCACGATAGATGATACGGTAGAATATCTGAAAATCAGCAGCGGCACGCCAGGTACCTGGCGTATTGAAGTGCGTGCTTACTCCCTTTCCTCAGTGCAGCCTTATGGCCTGGCAGCAGTGGTCGTGTCGCAGCCGGCCAACTTATCTATGCCGGCGTCTGTCATTGAACCGGCCGTTGGCACATTCGCCGGCGGGACGTTTTATCTCTATACCACCATCAACAACAGCGGTTTTGCCGCGCCGGGGGCTTATGTGCGGCTGCAGCTACCCTCAACCAGCCTCTTTACAGTTGAGGGGGCACGCATTTATACGCGCGACGGCCGTTCCCACTATTACCCCGCCGCCGAATTGCACAGTGACGGGGGCGGTACTTACTGGCGGGCCTCTGTCGGCGAGAGCATCACCAACCATCCCCGCGTTGTGCGCTGGTTCATTCGCTACAATGGGCCGCCCGGGATTACGTGTCCGCCGAGCGGCGGCACGTTTGGGGCAAACGCTTATTTCCGGGATAATGGCGGGTTGGCTATCGGCGGCGGCGGCGCGGTTACGTTCACTACTGC
>JAWOIM010000515.1:0-5885 GCA_046484685.1 Chloroflexota bacterium
CTGTGCTTGTCCCCGTGGAGCCTGGCGCCGCCGGACATGGGGCGCGACGGCTTCGGATTGCTGCCGGCGCTCGCCCTCGCCGACAGCGTGGCGTGGCACCGCCCACGCGAAGCGCAGCGCCTCACCGTACAGCGGGGCCGGGCACTGCGCAGCGGGGCGGCGCCACGCCACGCTGTCGGCGAGGGCGAGCGCCGGCAGCAATCCGAAGCCGTCGCGCCCCATGTCCGGCGGCGCCAGGCTCCACGGGGACAGGCACAGCAGGTGCGAGTGCCGGGCCCCGTGCATCAGCATGTCGCGATCCACCGCGTCCCCGTCCGCAATTTCCAGCGGCACGGGCAAGGGTCGCAGCCCCTCGCCGCGGGTTCGCACCAGGCGCACCGACGCCTCCCGCGCCCCCTCGCGAAACGCCGTCAGCCGGCTTCTCACCCAGGCCAGCGCCGCGAAGCTGCGCGGGTCAAGGCCGAGGGCTTGCACCGCGCGGGCGATCCCATCCAGCTCGAGCGCGAGGCGGCGCGGCGCGCGGCCGCCCGGCAACTGGCCGAGCAGCTCGTCGGCCATGGTCACGATCCGGCCGGCCAGTAGCCGCAGGCCCTCAGGGCAATCGTTGCAGGCGGCCACCAGCATGCGGAACTCCAGCGCCAGCCTGAGCCGCCGGGGCGCCGCGGGAATCAGCTCGCCGGCGCCCGGCGATGGACCCAGCCACGGGGGTCCCGCCGCCAGCAGGGAAAGGCCCGCGCCCGCCACTTCCGGCACCAGGCTGACTGACGGCGCGGCCGCCGCGAGCGACAGCAGTTCGTGCCACCACCGGCGCGCATCGACTTCGCCGCCGCCGGCCAATGCCATGGGTCGCCGGCGTTGCAGCCCCTCGAGCGCGCCGGACGGCAGCAGCAGGTAAACCGCCGGAGCGCCGGCACAGGCGCTCGCCGCAGCGAGGGCATCCTCTTCCGGACAGGCCACCGCCGCCGACAGCGAAAGCGCCTCAGGCGCCAGCATGACGCCCTCCCTTTGCAGGCGCTCAGCCAGCGCTTGCACCGCGGCTGCCACATCGCCGCGAGCGACCGTCCCGCGCAGCCGCAGCGTGGCCCGGCAGCCCGCGGCGCGCGCCTCGACCAGTGCGGCCGCGGGCGCCTCCACGCCCTCGCCGTCGCCGCGCGGGTCGAGGGCCACCACCTGGGAGGGCGCCGGCGGCGTCCCTGCCGCCAGCGCCCGAAGCTCATCGAGGTCCACCGTCCCTGGTCTCCTGTGTCCATGCGTCGTCGTGCGGATCCGCGCTATTTTCTTCCGGGGTGGTCATTATCTTACGCTCCACTTTTATAGGTTAATTGCGGCCGGACGTATTCAACGTTAATTCATCTGAATGCCCTGGGCAACCAGGTAGGCCGTAACCGCCTGGAAATCGGTCAAACCTTCGTCAATAAACGCTTTGCAAATATGATAGCCGCTGTACATTGGTGTGCGCTGGCTTGGGGTCAGGATGGCGTATTTGTAGTGGATTATCTGCTGCCTGATTTCGGCCGTCATGGCTTGCTTGAAGCGATGCATCTCGGCCATCTTTTCATCTATCAATTCGTCGGCCAGGGACCAGATGTCAATCTTCCACGGCCGTCCCCATTGCCCATATCTGAGGCGCGGTTTCAGGTAGAGACCGCCGGGCAGGCGGGCCGTTTGCGACTTCTCGAAGACAACCTGGAAGACCAAATCACAGGCCGCCAATTGGCCGCCAATGGCAAACAACGCCTCAACCGAGACCGGCGACAGGTAGAGATCAATATCCGGGTAGATCATGACGTCGAGATAGTAGCTGCCGGTGGGTGTGATACGGCCGTAAGGTTGAAAAATCGCGTACAGGTTGACTGCTTGCAAAATGAAGTCAGCTTCTTCTTTTAATCGGGCAGACCTTTGCAACGGATCTATAGATGGTTGGTTCATAATATTACCGGTCCAAATCTGTTCTGCCGCCAAAATTAAGGAAATTAGACGGTATGCTATTTTAGGTCATAAGATTCTGACCCCTTTTAACTTTTCGGTGAATCATCTATTCTTGGGAAAATATTAATCATGCCCTCTTGAGACACACATATTACCACGCATCTGTGCTGTTTATAATTTGCGAGGCTTAGATACTTTAACGCAGCGTGATACCGCGCCCCTCTACCTGGATCCCCCTCTCCAGATTCGACAATTCCATCCAAGATAACGCCAATAGCATAACAAATTCCGTTTGTATCAATTAATACAGCACCATCAATAGCTGTGATCAATTTCATAAGATCATCATTGATAGACGTTGGTTTGATATGAACGGATTGCTTATCCAAACGATCTGCTTCATCCTGTGCATGATCGCTGATAACCAGCATTGTCCCATGTTGCTGTTTTATCGCCATTTCTACTAGAGATTGGAGTTTTCCAATTTTGTTAGCGATTAAAGAGGGAAATTGCGCGGTTAACGCATTTTCTGCCCGCTTAAGATAAATGCTTTTTTTCTCTACTTGTAAGGAAGGGTGTTCATAACGTACCAGCATCAATACATCTTCGCCGTGAATTAATCGCCATGCAGAATGTCCAATTATTTCGACATCGAATAGTGTCTCTAAACGGTGATCATAATCGCCAACTTTGCACCCAAAGCCATAAAAACTTCCCTGATAATATAAGAGATAAACACCATTCTGTGCTATTTCAAGTAGTTTTCGCACCTGGCGATGACTATGTGACCAGATCGGAGTGGTGAATTCCATCAATAATTGAACATTAGGATGATCTGGGGAACAAATCAATATGTTTCCAAAAGCGTCAGCCCCTTCATAATGCATTTTTGCTATTGTGTTCAGATCATCAAAGAGAATAGCTATTCGCAAATTTATATCCGCTGCTTTTTGGGTGTTGTCCATTTCTGCTTTTGGAAAGTGTGACGTGATTCGAGCGAGCAGCGTCTGGCCCGCCTTTCGCAATAAATATGAGGGGGTTGATGGGGAAGCAACCATCAAATCAGGTTCTTCAAGTTCTTTTAGTTTGTATGAAAATGAATCTTGGAGAAATTGATTTATAGCAGCATCTAATAATGACCTTACTTGGTTACCATTTGAGCAAAGAATGTTATGTCGCTCATAATCGTCAGTGCGAAACCATAAAGTTGTGAAAATGACAAAAGAGCCGCGTAAAACAGGTTTAGAAGAAAATATACAGTAACCGTGTCTTAGCACGTTTTCCTGAATCTTTTTTATGAAGGATTGAATGAGCATTGGAGCTATCTGAATAACCGTTTCAGTTTGCTTATTAGTAATCTTGGATTGAACATCTTGGAGTAAATTTGAGAGGCTTTCAATATACGGCTGGAATAACTCAGAAACTTCACCGTTAAATGGTGCAGCAATCACTCTTTTAGCACTTTGTTTAGCTATGTCAAATCCAAACAGAACTATTTGTACGCTAATTTCAGGATCAAGTTCTCTAAACAAAGCAGTAGCAAAAGATTGTAATTGTTTTCTACAATGCTCAAGAAAATCTTCTACATTCGAGAAAGTGGTATGTTCAAAAACTGTTTCTTCCGTCATGGTCCACCCCCGATTCATGTTTTGTTGTTGTCACATCTCAAGTATGCAGGTAACTATAATCTACTGCATTATAAAAATAGTAGGGCGATTTTTCAAATCGCCACCCGATTTGGAAAATCGGGCTACAGTGGCGCACCCTTACCCGCATCTGTTCTGCTGTAAAAATTGCCGAATTATGTCTGCCTTTTCTATGCGGCCCAGCTTCAGATACGCTTCATACTCGTAGGTCAACGACAAAACGGGGACCTGCAACCCATCAATTTCCAGCCAGCGCCGGTATTGCGCCACCTGGATGGGCGCTTCCCACGTCTGGTCGTCCAGCCGCTTGGCGATGTCGCCCATGATCTCTACCTGGATACCGTCCATTTCCAGCCGGCCCAGGTAAGAGCGTATCCGTGCAGAGGCCAAATAGCGCACAGGCTCAACGACGGTGGCGGACAAACGGCTTTCAATCTCAAAAGCGCCGTCTCGATCAGTCTGAATGTCAATGTCGTTTACTTCCATGGCCATGCCTTGTAGGGACATGCCCAAACTGCCGCTGATGGCCCAATGGCAGTGGCAATCTTGCAGGGAGACGCAGATTTGGCGGAGGACGTTGAGATAGTGGGGATCAATCATTGTGCAGTTAAACGGCCGTTGTCCGCCATATTACCCCGTCAATTGAGTATAGCAGCGTTTTATGGTATTTTGAATTTGCAAACTACTGCCGTCAACCAGAATAAGTGTGGTGACCATATAAATCGAACCAACAATTGCCCCCATCCATATTTTGGTAGAACGGTGACTATGCAAAAGCTTTGGTAATAACCAGATAACAGCCACCATAAGCGGCACCATGCCAATAGCACAAATCTTGATGATGCCTATGGGGCCAAGGGTTGAAGACATTTTAAATCTGCCGCGGCAGTGTGAAGTAGAAGAGACTACCCTCACCGAGTTGGCTTTCTACCCCCACCTGACCACCCAATTTCTCTACAATACGCTGCACAATCGACAACCCCAGACCGTGCCCTTCCACATGTTTTACCTGGTCCAGGCGGGTAAAGGGAACAAACAGACGGCGCTGCTCAGCCGGGCTAATGCCCGGTCCCTCATCACGCACCCAAAAACGAACCATTTCCCCTTGTTCGTCAGCACCCAACTCAATGACGGGTGGTGTGCCGCCATACTTGAGGGCATTGCTCATGTAATTGACCCAGACGGCCTCTACCCACCCCTCATACCCAACAACATCGGGCCAGGTGTCGGGTTTAGTAATGGTCGCTTCTTTGTCCTCAATCATATACGCCAGCCGTTCCAGGGCAGCTTCTACAACCGGCCCCATGGCAAACGGCCGACTCGTCACCTCATCGCTGCGCACGCTAGATAACAAAAACAACTCCTGAATAATGTTGTTCATCTTAGTAGCATATTCACTGATGACCGTGGCAAATTCTACAATTTCATCCTGCTCTAACGCTGACACGCGCTCTGGCGTCAACAATTCACCATAACCCAAAATAACGCTCAGCGGCCCTTTTAGATCGTGGGCCACTGTCTGGGCAAAAGCGTCCAGATCGGCGATCATCTGCTCCCGTTCCTCTTCCATTTGCTTGCGGTGGGTTACATCACGCGCTATCCCCTCCACGGCATCCATCCTACCGGCCTGATCATAAACGGGAATCGTGCGTAGTTCCAGCCAAACCATATGCCCATCAGCCCGCAGCAGCCGGAACAATTCCGCCTGGTATGGCTCATTCACCTTGGTCGGGTGGTCTAACAGAGCGGCCAGCCGCTTTCGTTCGTCGGGATGTATTATCTCTATAAGCAGATTGGAATTATCGTAAAAAGCCTGGGCCGAATAGCCGGTGATAGCGGTAACGGCCGAACTGACAAAGCCAAAACCCGGCGGCTGCAGCCGGTAATGAAAAATCGCATCGGGCAAATTGTTGGCCAGCCGCTGGAAGCGCTCCTTGCTTTGGCTTAACTCAGTTTGAGCCAGAGAAAGCTGTTTGACGGCGCGGCGCAGCTCTAGTTGAGCCACCACCTGCCGGCTAAGAGACTTCATGGCCTTGGCTTGGGCGGCGGTTAGTTCACGAGGCTGCCGATCAATGACACAAAGTGTCCCCAGCGCATACCCGTCTGAGGTCACCAATGGCGCACCGGCATAGAAGCGAATTTCAGGATCGGCCGTGACATAGGGATTGTTGACGAAACGCTTATCATATAAAGCATCGGGCACAATGAAAAGCTCATTTTGCATAATGGCATGAGCACAGAAGGCCACATCGCGTGCCGACCCGCTGCCTTCCAGCCCTCTCTTTGACTTATACCATTGGCGATCTTCGT
>JAWOIM010000532.1:0-3166 GCA_046484685.1 Chloroflexota bacterium
GGTACGCCATCGAACCGCTGCTCGACGAACACGCGCGCGACCTCTGGACCCTCGTGCGCGCCTCGGTCGAAGTCACCCCCTCGGCGCTGCAGGACGCCGCCCGGGTGGACGCGGTGATCGCCGCCCGCCGCACATCCCAGGCCAGTAGAAAACTTACTTACGTTTCGCATTTCACGCAAAATGAGGAGGAAGCATATGTCTAAATTGAATTTGCCGGATGCGACGGAACTGCGGCAGCAAATGGAAGCGGGGGAGCGGTCGGCCGAATCGGTTGTCACTGAATATCTGGATCGGCTGGAAGCCAATCAGGGGCGGCTGAATGCGGCCGTCAAGGTTTACCGGGAGCGAGCGTTGGAAGAAGCAGGCCGGCCCCGGCCCGGCCCCCTGTCTGGCATTCCCATCAGCGTCAAAGAAACCTTTGGCCTTGCCGGCGAAACGATCACCGTTGGCTCTAAGCGGCGGCCACCCACTTACTGCAAAGAGGACAGCACCATTGTGCGGCGGCTGCGCCAGGCGGGGGCCATCATCATCGCCCGCAGCAATATCCCTGAAATGGCCTTGGCCGGTGAAACGGAAAATCCGCTGTACGGCCGTACCAACAACCCGCTTGACCCGGAACGGACCTGCGGCGGCTCTTCCGGCGGCGAAGGAGCTTTGGTCGGCTCCGGCTCGACGGTACTGGGCGTCGGCTCTGATGTGCTGGGATCAATTCGTATTCCGGCCGCCTTTTGTGGTGTGGTTGGTTTTAAGCCGGCCGCCGGGGCCGTACCTAACCAGGGAACCTGGCCTCAACTGGGAGAGGCGTTTACCGCCGATTGGTTGGCCCTGGGCCCCATCACCCGCTCGGTGCGGGATGCGCGGCTAGTCTACAACACCATTGCCGACGAGCCGCTGGCTGAACGCCAATCTCCGGCCGGGCTGCGCCTGATTATCCCTCAAGGTTTTGAGATGGCCATAGATACTGACTGCATCAAGGCAGCCCTGGTAGAAGCCCAAACAGTGCTGGAACTTGAAGGGATGGTGGCCGAAGAACGGACCTTCTCCAACATCGGCCAACTCTTCCAACATTTACAAACAATGGTGGTCCATGATTTTGAGCCGCTGGCCTACGAGGAACTAAAAACGGCCGACGGTGAGCCGTTCTCGCTGGCAGCCGAAGTAGCCCGGCAGGCAGTGGGCCAGCCTACTATCTACAGCGGTCTCTTCCAGCTTTTACTGGCGGCTCCCATTATTCGCCCCCGCAAGCCGGAGCAGGTTGAAACGGCCGTGTCCGCCATTCGAGCAGCGCGAATCCATTACCGGGAAATGCTGGGCAGCGACGGTATTTTGCTGCTGCCTACGCTGGGTAAACTAGCCCCCAAACATGGCCATATGAACCGCAGTTCCCTTCGTCCCGGTGTTGTCCCCCAGGTGACCCCATTGACCCTGCCCAACTACCTCAACTTCCCCGCCGTTTCTATCCCCGCCTGGAACGATGTCGATGAAGCCACCGGCCTGCCGGCTTCCGTCATGCTCGTCTGCACCCCCGGCGCCGAGGCTCGCCTGTTGGATGCGGCGGCGGTGTTGGAAGAGGCGATTGGGTGACTGCGTGAAACGTGATGCGTGATGCGTGAAACGTACTATGTTACTTCTTACTGTTTACTGAACACTGAATACTGAACACCGCCTATGACCGACTTAACCATACGCCAATACCAGAAGCTCGTCGATGAGTGGATTCAAACCATCGGCGTGCGCTATTATTCGGAATTGACCAATACGGCCGTTCTCATGGAAGAAGTGGGCGAAGTGGCCCGCATCATGGCCCGCGTCTACGGCGAACAGAGTTTTAAGAACCCTGACGAAGCCTACGATCTGGCCGACGAGATGGCCGACGTGCTCTTTGTCCTGATTTGCCTGGCCAACCAGACCGGTATTGATCTGTCGGCCGCCATTGAGCGCAACATGGCCAAAAAGACGGGCCGTGACAAAGAGCGGCACGCCAATAACCCCAAATTGCAGTGAGCACTCTTCTGACATAACGACTAACGCTCACCGGAGAAACCGGGTTTTGGGCACAGTCTCATCATTGGCACACCAGAGAAAAACCCGGTTTCTGGTTTAGTAGATACCCCTAAGACTATATCGTTTTTTATATCGGCAAAATGTGCCTTTATACATGCCGGCATAGGCCCCGTGCGGCACACTAATAGCCGTGCGTGGTTTTTGTTTGTTTATTCAACCACCAGTGAGTCTACTGATGAGTCTACTGAAAAAAGCTCGCGCAAAGGCGCAGAGCCGCAGAGTTACCAGAGTAAAAAATCTGCGAAATCTGTGGTTTTTTCAGGGCACTCACCAGTAAATAACCCGAAAAAGTAGCAACCGATAATTGAACTGACACCAGATGACATCCGTCCATCTGTGTCCTATTTCCAATGGGAGATGATTGTAATGAAAAAGCTATTTGTACTGTTAGCAGCAACGGCCGTATTCATTCTAACCTGGGGTATTGGCTCGGCGCTGGCCCAATCTCACACATCAGCAGAAACGGCCGGGTCGGCCGAGCATACAACCATAGGGTGTGGCGACAGTTATGTGGTCCAGCCGGGGGACTGGCTGCACCAGATCGCCCGCCAGTGTGGGGTCTCGGTGGAGCGGCTGCTGGTGGCCAATCCGCACATTACGGACCCCAGCTATATCAGGCCGGGCCAGGAATTGACCATCCCATCGCCGGATGTGACGGCCACCACCCATTTTAATCTCAACTTTCGCCCCGTGCCCACCGTCAACTCAACCCCAATCGGCCTGGTTCCGGCAGGGACAACGGTGGCTGTCAACGGCCGTAATATGACCGGTGACTGGCTGTTTGTGACGTTTGAAGGGCGGCAGGGCTGGCTGGCCGGCTGGTTAACGGCCGTCGATGGCGATCTGGCCGATGTGCCACCCATTCCGGCCGATGATCCGGTCACCTTCCCGCCGCAGGATCAGGAAGCAATCGTGATCGAAGAACCCGGTCCCGGCTCACGCGTGACCAGCCCGCTGCGCGTCAGCGGCCTCTCTGACCCGGCGCAGCACCAGACCCTGGTGCCTCGCCTGGTGCTTGATGATGGCACGGTTGTCTTTGACCAGCCGGTGCGAATGGATGCGCCGCTGGGCCAGCGCGGACCCTATCAACCTGTCATCCCCT
>JAWOIM010000581.1:0-4281 GCA_046484685.1 Chloroflexota bacterium
TACTTGTCCGTTAATACGGGGTAGCTTTGGCCGGTTGCACCCCGCTTTTTCAGCAGCCATTCCTGGCTGTTGAACAGCGGCGTGTTTTCGTCAACTAGAGAAATACGGGGGATATAGGAGCCATCTGCCTGTAGAATGTAGGATTTTTCCGTATCCCGCAGGTAAATCTGGAGAATATTTTCCAGGATCTCCTCTTGCAGCATCTCGTCTTCGATGGGGAAAAGAATTTCAACGCGCCGGTCGATATTGCGCGGCATCAGATCGGCGCTGCCGGCATATATGACGGGCTGGCCCTGGTTGGCAAAGTAGTAGATGCGCGTGTGTTCCAGAAAACGGCCGACAATACTAATCACCTGAATATTTTCACTCACGCCGGGCAGGCCGGGGCGCAAGCAGCAAATGCCCCGAATAATCAGCTCGATTTTGACGCCGGCCTGAGAGGCCCGATACAGGGCGCGGATAATTTCGGCATCAACCAGGGCGTTGGCTTTAATGATGATACGGCCCTCTTGCCCGTGCGCCGTCTCATCCTCAATAAACCGGAGCATATTTTCGCGCAGCGTCACGGGAGCCACGATAAATTTGCGATACTGGTTTTGTTTGGAGAAACCGGTCAAATAGTTAAACAATTCCGACGCATCCGCCCCCAGCGCCTCATCATCGGTGATAAACCCCAGATCGGTATAACCGCGGGCCGTAATGGCATTATAGTTGCCCGTGCCCAGGTGGATATAGCGACGAATGCCGTCTCGCTCCCGGCGTACCACCAGGCAGAGTTTGCAGTGGGTTTTCAGCCCGATCAGGCCATACACCACATGCACGCCGGCCTGTTCCAGCGCTCGGGCCCATTCAATATTGCTCTCTTCGTCAAAGCGGGCTTTTAATTCCACCAGTGCTGCCACCTGCTTGCCATTTTCACGAGCTTGCATCAGGGCATGGACAATGGGTGGATTGGGACCGACGCGGTAGAGTGTTTGTTTAATAGCCAGCACATCGGGGTCGGCCGCCGCTTTTTCCACAAAATCCACTATCGGCATAAAGCTGTCAAACGGATGGTGCAAAAAAACATCATGCTGGCGCAATACCTGGAACAATTTTTCTCCGGTACGCATGTAGCCCGGGGTGGCCGGCTGAAACCCCCTATCCTTCAGTTCCGGCCGTTCCAGCCCGTGCAGCTCCCACAGGCTGCTCAGCCCTAAAGGCGCATCGGTGGTATATACATCATAGCTGCCCACCTGTAGATTGGACATTAAAATCTGGCGCACATCTTCGGGCATACTGTCATCAATTTCCAACCGGACTACTGAACCAAAGTGACGCTGGCGCAAATTTTCTTCCATGGTCAGCATCAGATCGTCGGCTTCCTCTTCCTGGATTTCCATGTCGGTGTTGCGCGTAATGCGGAAGGGGTAGGCGGCGACAACCTCAATACCGGGGAAAAGGCGGTCCAGGTTGGCAGCAACCACCTGCTCCAGCCAGACAAATTTTTGCACGGCCGGTGGCAGCAGTTCGTCCGGATCCAGCGGCTTGAGGGGAATGAGGCGGGGCAGGGTGCTGGGCACTTTAAGACGGGCAAAATGGATTTCGCTTGAATCCGGCTCGCGCAAGACGACGGCCAGGTTGAGGCTTAAATTAGAGATGTGGGGAAAAGGATGGCCGGGATCAAACACCAGCGGCGTCAGGACGGGAAAAATCTCCCGCTCAAAGTAGTCGTTTACTTTTTTTTGCGGCCGTTTGCCCAAATCGTGATAGTTGACGATATTGATACCGGCATCTTTCAGGGCGGGGAGAAGTTGGGTTTGCCAGTAGGTGGTCGCCTCCCCAAACAGTTGGGTTATGGTGCGATGGATGGCCACAAGCTGCTCGCGGGGCGTCATGCCGTCGGGCGGCCGTTTGGTGATGCCCACCATCACCTGCTGCTTAAGGCCGGAAACACGCACCATGAAGAACTCGTCCATGTTGGCACTAAAAATGGCCAAAAATTTGAGTCGTTCCAGCAGGGGATGGCTCTCATTGTAACATTCATTCAGGACGCGCCGGTTGAATTCAATATGGCTCAACTCCCGATTGATGTAGAGGCTGGGGTCTTTCAAGTTAACGCTTTCTGTCAGGAATGGGTCGGTTTTGTTCATATAAATGTCGAATTATGAATTATGAATTAGGAATGGTATAACGGGTATATGTCGGTTCGATTATACCTGATTTTAACTTTTGTGTTCATATTGGGCTGGGCAATGGGCTGCCGGTCGCCTGGGGGAAGTCCGGCTGAGATGCCGACGATGATCCCTACGGCCGTTCCCATTGCTGAGGAGGATCTGCCCCGCCCGCCCACGCCGCCGGTGACCCCGGCTTCGGCGCTGCCCCACCTGCTGCCTACGGCCCCTTCGTCCGGCTCAGGGCAGCCTGTTTCGCCCCCAATAGACGTAGATGCGCCGCGCTGGCGGGTGGGCGTGACAACGGCCGTCCCTATCGAACTCCAGCAGCAGGCCCAGGCGATTGCTGCCGCCCACCCCCATCAGTTCCAATGGGTGGGTCAAAATGAGGCCGATGTCTGGCTGGATGAAGGCGGGATGCAGCCCTTGATCCGCTGGCTCTATGTGGTGGCTGCCCCTTTTAATACTATCCGCGACGGGGTGACGCTGGCCGAGGTGCAGACGGCCTGGCAGTCGCCAACGTCGCCCCTATTAATGGAAGCAGCAACGGCCGCCTGGCTCAGCGAAAAATGGGGAGAGGGGTTGGGGTTGGAAACGGCCGTGGCTGCCGACCACCTGATCGAGGCTGTCTGGCAGGCTGCCCCTGCCTGGACCATCCTTCCTTTTCATCACCTGACGCCCCGCCTCAAGGTATTGGCCCTGGACGAAGCCAATCCGCTGGCGGCCGATTTTGCCCCTGGCAGTTATCCTCTTTGGGCCAGCTATGGGCTGTCGGGTGAGGCTGCGGCCGTGGCTGCGTTCCAGGCTGCCTGGACGCAGCCGGCCAGCAATTATCGTCCCCAAGAAATTACGCGCATCGCCATGACCGGCGTCACCGCCCTGGTGCGGGCCACTGCCCACCGCATGGAGCTGAGCGGCATTGACTACCCCGGCAGCGGGGTGGCCCCCGTCTTGCAGGCGGCCGACATTGCCCACATTAGCAACGAAGTCTCTTTTTCAGCCGACTGCCCTTATCCCAACCCGGTTGGCGGCACCACCTTCTGCTCCCGCCCCGCCTATTTTGAGCTGCTGACCGGGCTGGGCATTGACGTGATCGAGTTAACGGGTAACCATCTAAACGATTACGGAGCCGATAAGCTGTTATATACGCTGGAGATGTATGAGGAAGCGGGCATGGCTACTTTTGGCGGCGGCCGTGACCTGACCCACGCGGCCGAACCGGCCTTGTTTGAGCATAACGGCAATCGCATCGCTTTTGTGGGCTGTAATCCGGTGGGGCCGGCTTATGCCTGGGCTACGGAGACGCGGGCCGGGTCGCGCCCTTGTGATGAGACCTTTGCGGCTCAAATTGGCCAACTGGCAGCCGAGGGCTACCTGGTTATCGCCACGCTGCAATACCATGAGTTTTATCATTATGCCGCCACCCCGCAGCAGAAGGTAGATTTTTTGGCGCTGGTAGATGCGGGGGCCACGGCCGTTTCCGGCAGCCAGGCCCATCACGCCCAGGGGTTTGCCCTGCCCCGCGCCTATCCCGACCGCTTTATCCATTACGGGCCGGGCAACCTCTTTTTTGACCAGATGGATATGCTGGGCACGCGCCAGGCTTTTGTAGCCACCTATCTGGTGCTGAACGGCCGTTTGCTCTCTGTCGAACTATGGACCGGCCTCATTGAAAACTATGCCCGTCCTCGCCCCATGACGGCCGACGAGCGGGCGGCTGCGCTGCGGGCAGTTTTTCAGGCGAGCGACTGGGAGTGAACGGTATCCAGTAAACAGTAAGCAGTAATCAGTATTTAGTGTGCAGGATACAGTTAATCCTCATCCGATAGAAAAACCCCTAAATTTTCTGCTGTGAGGGTGAGCAAGATGACCGGAATCTGGCGCGGGGTGCGCTGCTTGTAGGCGGCGTAGCCGGGGTAGGTTTGCAGGGCGATTTGCCAGCAGGCTTCTCGCTCCCCGCCGGTAGTTTCCCGGGCCTGGTAGGGCTGGCTGCGGCCGTTTTTTGTCACCGTCACCTGGGGATTGGCCAGGATGTTGTGATACCAGGCCGGGTTTTTGGTTTGTCCCCAGTTGGAGGCAATTAGAATGAACTGATCCTCCCGGTGAGGAATGGCCAACAGGGGCACGG
>JAWOIM010000693.1:0-2880 GCA_046484685.1 Chloroflexota bacterium
TACTCATCGCTGCCGTTGATCCCTGGCGTGGAGCCGTTTGGACGCCGGGGTTGGTGCCGGTTCTGGTTGGCGCTTTTGTGCTGCTCTGGTGTGTTCGCGATTTTTATGCGGCCGGGAAGGGGACACTGGCCCCCTGGTCGCCACCGAAGAAACTGGTAACAGTCGGTCTGTACCGCCTGGTGCGCAATCCAATGTATGTGGGCGTGCTGACGCTGGTGGCCGGATGGGCGCTCTATTTCTCCTCCTTTCTGCTGGGTGCCTATGCCCTCTTTCTGGTCATTCGCTTTCATATGCACGTGCGCAGTTATGAAGAACCGTGGCTGGCGTGGCAGTTTGGCGCAGAGTGGGAAGCATACAAAGCGGCCGTACCACGCTGGCGCCCCCGGTTGCAACCGTGGGATAATGGCTCGTAAAGTGGCGTAAGGGAAACGCCGCCTGATTCTCCAAACGGGGGCTTTATCGATATGCCTGCGACTGCAACTCGTAAAGCTCAGCATAGAGGTCGTTGCGGGCGATAAGCGCCTCATGGCTGCCGTATTCGCGGATTTGGCCCCCATCCAGAACAACAATGAGGTCGGCCATGCGTACTGTAGAAAAGCGGTGGGACACCAGCAGCGTAATGGTGCCCCGGCTGCGGCTGGCGCGGGCCGACTCGGCAAATCGCTCAAACAAAGCAAACTCGGTTGGGGCGTCCAGAGCCGCCGTCGGTTCGTCAAAAACGACCAGCAGCGGCTCTGGCCGCATCAAGCCGCGCCCCAGCGCCAGCTTTTGCCACTGGCCGCCGGACAAATCAACGCCGTTGGGCCAGGCCGTACCCAACTGGGTCTCCTGCCTCTGGGGCAGCGTGGCTACCAGCCCCTCGGCTCCGGCTCGTTGTAAAGCGGCCGTTATCGCTGCCTCATCCTCAATCCGCGACAGGTCGGCAATACCCACCGCCTCCCGCACCAGAAACTCAAATTTGGAAAAATCCTGAAAAGCGGCGCTCAACCGGCTGCGCCATTCGTCGGCAGGGAGTTGGGCCAGGTCAACACCGTCAATCAAAATCTGGCCGCTGCCGGGTTGGTAAAAGTCGGTCAGCAATTTGATCAGCGTCGTCTTGCCCGCCCCATTTTCGCCGACAAGGGCCACCACTTTGCCCGCCGGCAGGTGGAACGAAACCCCGTCCAGTACCGGTTTGGTGCTGTCGGGGTAGCCAAAAGTAACGTTCTGCACGCTGATGCCATCGGTCAGACGGCTGGGTACGGCCACCGGATCGGTCACTGTCCGGGTAGCCCCGGCGGCGTACTCTTCCAGCCAGAGGAAGCGTTTGGCTACTTTGAGCAGCCAAAGCAGGCCGGTGCCGTAGGCAATGGCGATAAAAACGATGCCGTTCATCTGGGCGGCCAGGCCAACGGTTAAAATCACGTCGCCCGGTGTGGCTTGGCCTCTGACGGCCAGAAACAGCGCCAGGCCGATAGCCGCGGCAAAGGCCGACCCGGAAATGAGGCCGTCCAGCGCCCGCAGCAGCGCCCCCTGCCAGGTGGCCCGATTGCGTCGTTGCAGCACGTGGCCGGACGCCTGGTGGTGGCGTTCTAACAGCACGTCGGTCAAGCCAAACAGGCGCAGCTCTTTGCCCTGTGGTGCGGCCGTTCCTACTTCAAACAGGTGACGATGCAGCCGCGCTGATTCACTGGTGGCCTCCTGCGCCGCTACGTCCAGATCCTGGCTGCGTTTGCCCAACCAAAAGGAGAGGACGCCAAAGAGGGGCAGCAAAATCAGCAGGGGATGGACACGAACCAACAAAATGCCGGTGGCAATCAGGGCCACCGCCGCCCGCAGCAGGCCGGCGGTGGCGTTGACCATGCCCCCCAATCTGTTTTGCTCCTCGCGGATACGCTGCACCTGGTCCTGATAATCTGGCTGCTCATGGTGGGCCAGACCATGGGTGCCGCCCAGAAGGGTAATCAGGCGACGAGTGGCCAGTGCCCCGGCCCGATCAGAGACGGTGAACAGCCAATCAACATAGTAAAAGACGGCCACCAGGCTGAGGCCGGTGGTCACAGCCATCATGGCCCCGGCCAGCAGACCAATTTCCAGGGTTTGGGCCACGGCCGCATCCACCAGCAGCTTGGCCCCCAAGGCCAGGATCGGCCCCTGCAACTGGAAAAACATGCCGCTGAGCAACTGCATAGTGGCCTCGCGGGGCGCGGCTCGAAAACCAAGGGCCAGCAAGACCCGGTAAGCGCGTAAACTTTCAAACATGGGAAGCTCCTGTTTTTTGACGGAGGACGAGCGACAGAGGACGGAAGTTTGGGTTGCTGTCCTCCGTCATTGGTCCTTCGTCTTCGGTCAGTTGTCGGTGAAGCGGGCGGCTTGCAGGTTAAACATGTGGGCATAACGGCCGTTTAGGGCCATCAAATCATCATGTGAGCCATCTTCCACGATACGGCCGTCGGCCAGCACGATAATGCGGTCGGCGCGGCGCACCGTCGAGAAACGGTGGGAAATAAGAATGGTTGTCAGCCCCTGGGTGAGTTCCAGGAAGCGATCGTAGAGCTGGGCTTCGGCCCGCACGTCGAGGGCGGCCGTCGGTTCATCCAGGATCAGAACGCGGGCACCGGCCTCTACGGCAAAAAAGGCGCGCGCCAGGGCAATGCGCTGCCACTGACCGCCGGAGAGATCCACCCCATCTTTGTATTCGGGCGAGAGGATGGTGTCCCAGCCGTTCGGCAGGGACTCAATCAGGTCCAGAACATCCGCTTTGGCCGCCGCGCGCCGCAGCCGGTCCGGGTCAGCGGCCAGTTCGACGGCACCAAAGGCGATATTGTCGCGGGCCGACAGTTGGTAACGCACAAAATCCTGGAACAAAACGGCCACGCGGCTGCGCCAGGTGGCCGGATC
>JAWOIM010000694.1:0-4435 GCA_046484685.1 Chloroflexota bacterium
CATGTTCTACGTGGGAATGCCCGCCTGAACGCTCTTTCGCCTCGACGTGGTGCGTCTAACTGCTCATTCCACGCGGAACATGGAACGAGGAGAAAAATAATTAATGGTTGAATTGGTGAATTTCTGAATTATTAATGAAGCGCGGCTAACCACGGTTGACTGCGTTAATATGGTAAGTAAAATGGGCTATCATCATATTGCCATAGAGGATTTCCGGCGGGCGCGGCGGCAGGCAGCCGTGCAAGATTTGTTGGGACGGCTGTCCGGCCGGCCCAATGAGCTGCTGGTCTATGACGAAATCCGCCGCCAGCTCCGGGCCACCAATCTGCACAGCGCCGGCCTACATGACATTCCCCTGGACGCCATTGTGGGCAGTGTGGGCCGGGCCAGGGATTTCACCCGCGACTTTTTGCCCCGTAATGACAGCTATGAGCAGCGTTGGGCACGGGTCAAAACGGCCGTGAACGACATGGCCGGCGTGCCCCCGATTGAAGTCTACAAGATAGGCGACGCCTATTTTGTCATTGATGGCAACCATCGTGTCTCTGTCGCCCGCCAGCTTGGCGTACCGACTATCTCCGCTTATGTAACCGAAGTAGACACCCGTGTTCCGCTTTCCCCTGACGATAATCCTGAGGAGCTTATTTGCAAGAGCCGCTATGCTGAATTTCTGGAAAAGACCAATCTGGACCACCTGCGTCCCGCAGCCGATTTGCTGATGACCTTCTGCGGCAGCTACCGGCTGCTAGAGGAGCATATCGAGGTCCATCGCTACTTTATGGGGCTGGACTGGCAGCAAGATGTGGGCTGGGAAGAAGCAGTGGTTCACTGGTATGATACAGTCTATCTGCCCATTGTAGAATTGATCCGGGAGCGGGGTCTGCTGCACGAATTCCCCGGCCGTACCGAGACTGACCTCTATGTACTGTTGGCCGAGTACCGGGCCGAACTGGAAGAGGCGTTGGGCTGGCCGGTTGAAAGCGAAACGGTGGCCGACCAGTTGGCCGACAGCAAGGGCCGGCGACCATCTCGCGTCATGGCGCGTTGGAGTGAGCGTTTACGCAGCCTGCTGACGCCAGAAAATCTTGAATCTGGTCCGCCGGCCGGGGAGTGGCGGCGGGGTCGTCTGGCTGCGCGCCGGGATGAACGACTGTTTGCCGATATCCTGGTGGCAGCCCGGGGGGCCGAGGCCGATATGGCGATGCTGGACCATGCCATTTTGATTGCCCAACGGGAAGGGGCGCGGCTGCTGGGCTTCCATGTGCGCAAGCCGTTGGAAACGGAAGCTGAGATGGAGTCGGCACGCAACCGCTTTCAAGAGCGCTGCCAGGCGGCCGGGGTGCCTTTTGCTGCTTCTTCGCAAGCTTCCGACAGCACAGCACGGGAGATTGTGGCCAGGGCCGTGTGGGCAGATTTGGTGGTGCTGCATTTGAGCCATCCGCCGGGTGAACAGATTGTAGAACGTTTGGGTTCAGGCTTTAGCAAGATTATTCATCGCTCGCCGCGCCCGATTTTGGCGGTGCCTACCGGCGTCCAGTCACCTCTGGATCGGGCGCTGCTGGCTTATGACGGCAGCACAAAGGCGCAGGAGGCGCTGTTCATGGCCGCCTATATTGTCCAACGCTGGTCGGTGCAGTTGGCGGTGGTGACGGTGCTAAAAGATGCCTCCCACCAGGGGGCGCAAGATGAAGCACAGGCGTATTTGGAAAATCAGGGGGTAACGGCCGTTTACCATCAACGCCCGCGCCCCGACAGCGGCACCTCCCAGGCAATTTTAGAAGTGGCCGCTGAGGAAAACAGTAATTTGCTGCTCATAGGCGGCTACCATAACAGCCCCATAATGCAGGTTGTTTTAGGGAGTACGCTGGACCGGCGGCGGCGGGAATTTTCCCAACCGATGTTGATATGTCGTTAAATCCGTTTAGTCGCTTTTTGGGGCAGTGGTCGCAGAATCGGCCGTTTACCGATTTTGTGGCCCGGTGGGATGAGCTGGAAGCGCTGGTCGTGGCCGTGTACCGGCAAAAAATGACCCCTGAGGAGGCTCGACCACTCTTTACCCAGCTCTGGCCTTGGCTGCGGCAGCAGTATCCAGAATGGGAAGCAGCGTTACGGCCGTATTGGCGGCAAACCACAGCCGGCGGCCAACCGACCCAGACCGATCCCTTTCAATTGCTGCTGGCTTTTGACCAACCGGAGGTAATCCTGGATAATTGGACAGCCATGCAGCATTTGCCTGCGGCGCGAGAAGCGATTAACCAATATTTGAGGCGTAATGCATAATGCGTAATACGCCTTCTACGCACTACGAACTACGTACTATGGGAGGCCTTATGAAAAAGAAACACAGAACCAACTTTTTGCTCGGTGCGGCCTTTGGAGCGCTGATTTGTGTCATTGTCTGGTACTGGCAAAAGAGTACGGCGGCCGATGAAGCGGCCCTCAATTTATTAGACCGGCTGGCAGAGACCCAGACCAAACTGCGCCCCTATACAGAAACGGCCGATTTCATCCCCCAATCAGCCAAAACCGAACCGGCCACCCACCCTCCCTTTGAGTGGGAGCGCATCAACGGCATTGGCCCCACTTACGCCACCCGCCTGCGCGAAGCCGGCATTGTGGCATTGCCCGACCTGGCCCATGCCGACCCCGATCACATCCGGGAAATTACCAGGCTCCAACCCTGGCACGTCCATAACCCCCAGGATTGGATTGATGAGGCACGTCGTTTGCTGAACGAGTGACAAGGTGAGATACCCATTACGCACTACGTCCCACGTCTCACGTCCCACGTCCCACGAGGTAACCCATGTCTGAAAATTTACTGATAACGCTGCTGCTCCTGGTTGTGGGCGGATTGGTGGGGGTACTCATCACGCTGATTATTGATGACCGCTACCTGGGACGGCGCTTACAGGCAGCGGTGGGACAGCGGCGACAGTTGCAGCAGGAGCTGCGGACGTTAGGGCAGCGATTGGCCCGGCAGCAGCGACAGTTAGCTGACCGGCAGAGTCAATTGGTAGCTGCCCGGCAGCAGATTCAAACACAAACGGCCGAATTAGAGCGCATGAACCAGTCATTGGCCGGCACGCGCCAGGCGCTGGACCAGTTGACCACCCAGTGGGAGCGGCTTCAGGCCGAACGGCAAACGCAGGCCCAAACGCTTCTCAATCTGCGTGATGAGCGGGAGCAGTTGCAGCAGACCATCCACCATTTGGAAAAAGAACAGATTCGGGCCGAAACCAGGCATGAAGCCACTTGCCAGCAGCTTTCTCGGCTGGAGCGGGATTGGCGGCGAGCCGAACGGCAGCTTGAAGAGAGCCAACAGCAGTCAGGCCGGCTGGCCGGCCTGGAACAGGATAAAGCCCAGTTAACGGCTCGTTTAGAGGCGGCTGAAGGACAAACGGCCGTTTTTCAGGCCCAGATCGAGAGGTTGCTGGGTCAGGTGAGTGATACCAGCTCGCTGCGCCAACAGCTTCTTCATTACAGCGACCAGCTTCAGCAGGCGCAAAGCCGTGTTGAGCAGTTGCAAGAGCGGGTAGCGCAGAAGCGAGAGATTAACGAAAGCCTGCGCAACAACCCCATCCGCCTGGAAATGATTAACGGCATTGGCCCTACTTATGCCCGCCGTATGCGCGAAGGCGGTATTTTGACGCTGACCGATTTGGCTGAGGCAGAGGCTGATCAGCTTCGGGAAATCGTACAGCTACAACCCTGGCACGGCCGCGATCCCCAGGTTTGGATTGATGCAGCCCAACGGTTGTTACGTGCTGGGCGGGCACAGGAGTAACGAGTTTAGGTTGTTTTATCGTTTTATGTTAAACTTGCTTCTATTCAACAAAGAAACAACACGCGCCGCGGCGCACCAGCAAATGGGCATTTCAGCAAATGGGCATTTCAGCAAATGGGCATTTCAGCAAATGGGCATTTCAGCAAATGGGCTAATTAGCGAATAAAAACGTAACGCAGGCTGCCAACCTGCTGCTTTTCCAGGTTAACAACCTGGGTTACATTTACAAAGGAGTGAATTCCATGCAAGTAAACTGTCCCCTATGTCCGGCAACATTTGATCTATCTGTTGACTATCTGACTTACGCTGTGGCTGAATCGGATAAACGCGACCATAAGTTCCATATGGTTGAATGCCCCCGCTGTCGCAAGACGGTAAAAGTCGATGTATCCAAAATGCGCGGCGCCATACCGGAGGGAGAAGAAGAGGAGTAAAGCGTGTTCTGTGAGTCTCTGGAGAAACCGAGTTTTTTGGTCCGTAGAAATGCCAACTTACCAGAGAAAAACTCGGTTTCTAGGCTGATAGTCTACTGATTACCGTACGCGAAGCGGTCGCCCCGCGACATTACCGATTACTGGCTACTGGCTACTGGCTACTGGCTACTGGCTACTGGCTACTGGCTACTGGCTACTGGCTACTGGCTACTGG
>JAWOIM010000116.1:0-6294 GCA_046484685.1 Chloroflexota bacterium
CCACGCCGGGCAGCCCGCCGTTCTATGAAGCGCCGCTGCCCACAGGTATCATCCGTTACGAAGAAGACCATCCGGCCCTGCTCTACAACGGCGTGCCTATCAGGCAAACAGCCACCTCCTGGGTCACGTCAAACGCGGTCCGGGCCAGCCGGGGCTATGTCTATTATTCGCAAACGGCGAACGACACGGTCACGCTTGACTTTGAAGGCACCTGGATCGGCGTCGGTTTCTTGACCGCGTCCAATGCCGGTATGGCCGAAATCTTTATCGACGGTGTGAGCCGCGGTGTTGTGGATACCTACAACAGTTCAGCCCGGACCCTCAGTCTTTATTACGACGACCTGGTCCCCGGCAGCCACACCTTAACCATTCACATTCTGGGTATGCGTAATCCAAGTTCCAGCGCCAACCGGGTGCACCTGGACTACATTGACGTTTGGGATGGCACGCCGCTGCCGGACGGTACGTTTGAGGCTACCACGGCTTTCGACGAGAATCCCCGGCTGCACCAGAGTACTAATTGGAGCCAGATTAACCACGCCACGGCCAGCGAAGGTAGTTACATCCGGGCCGGCTCTAACGTCTGGTTCCCCTTCACGGGTGATTCGGTGGCGTTCCAGGCCTTTGGCTACAGCAGCGCCGGCCAGGTTGAAATTCTGGTAGATGGCCAGCAGCATGGAATATTGACCCTGACCAGCAGTACCGTGGTTACACACAGCGTCTCCGCCTTTGATCTGGGACCAGGGCCACACGTGCTTCAGATCCAGGCTTTCCAGGGTACGGCGACGGTGGACAACTTTACCACGCCCGGCCGCCTGCCCCTGGTAGAAATGACGCCACCCACGGCCGAAATTCCCATCCAGAGTGGTGATTCCCTGACCTATACGCTGCTGCTGGCCAACCGGGGCACCCGAACAGATACTGTTGATCTGGCTTTGAGCGGCAACACCTGGCCCGCCAGCCTTTCTGACTCCTCCGTAACGGTAGAACCGGGCGTGACCACGGCAGTGGCCGTTGTACTCAGTGTACCGGCGTCTACCCCGGTTGGCAGCAGTGACATGGTTACGGTAACGGCCGTTTCCACCGTTTATCCTGAGCAAACGGCCGTTTCTACCTTAACCACCCGCGTCGTCAACCTGAGAGTGCAACTTTGCCTGGCCCTGGACGGTTCGGGCAGTATTAGCGGCAGTGAATGGCTGTTGATGACCGGCGGCATCGCCAATGCCGTGCGTGACAGCAGCATCATGTCCTGGAACGGCAGCGTAGAGCTGAGCATCGTCCAGTTTGGCAGCAGCCAGGCCCGCACGGAACTGGAACCTGTGATCATATTGGGTGAAACCACGGCTCAAGCGGTGGCCGATCAGATTGAGGCCATTCCGCAAATAGGCGGCAATACGCCGATGGCCGCCGGCGTCGACCAGTGTACGGCGCTGATTACCGGCTCACCCTATTTCACTGCTGCCAGCAAGCGCGTGATTAACGTGCCCAACGATGGTATGCCCAACGTAGGCTCGCCCGACGGCTTGACAGCCGCGGTCAATGCGCGCATTGCCGCCGTCGAAGCCGGTGTTCACGAGGTAAACGCCGAGGGCATCGGTATCAGCGACAGCAACTTTGCCTGGCTGCGCGACGAGTTTGTTTACCCGCAGCCCGGTTACGAAGCGCCTCCCTTTATCCCCGGGCGGGGCGGCTTCGCCGTTCGGGTCAACAGCTTTGCCGAGTTCGAAGAGTCAATCCGGGAAAAGGTGCGCTTCGTTACCCATGTCAGCTACGGGCTGGAGGTGGACCATCGCGTGCCCCTGACCAATGCCGTGGTGCTGACCAACACCATCACCCCGGACCCGGCAGTAACAGGCATTGACGGGGATGAGGCAGTGGTCGGTTGGCAGTACGTTCTGACCGAGGATGAACCGCTGCAGCTCCATAACTTGCAGCTACAACTCGAAGGCATGGAACCGGGTGAGGTGCGCCAGGTGGCCAGCGGCACCTGGGTATCCTACACTGTGGCCGGTGGCAGCAACCTGCTGGCCCTGCCGCCGCTTTATGTCACGGCCGCCCACCTGGTGGCCATTGAACCACCACTGCAAACGGTCAGCCTGGGCGGCAGCGCCGTCTACCAGGTAGAATTGTTCAACCCCGGCACGGCCGATCTCACCCTGGACCTCTCCGTAGTGGGCTTACCGGCCGGCTGGGCCGAACTGGCCGGCAGCGCCATTGTGCCTGCATCCGGCAGCCTGACCCTACCGCTCACCGTGACCACCCCGGCCATCGGTGAACTGGGCGATTATCCCTTTGCCGTCGCCGTCACCACCGGCAGCGGCGGGCATGATCAGGCAGGCGCCGTTCTCCGGGTGGACAGCCCGGCCGAACAGTTCGCCATCACGGTAGCTCCCAAATATGCGGCCGTGCCCAACGGGGCTACCATTACCTACACTGTAACCATCACCAATCTGGAAACAGCAGGCCAGAGTTACGCCTTAACCTGGACGGGATTGGCAGACAGTGTTGTCGAGCTGCCCCCTTCCGTATCAGTTCCTGGCGGGGGGGCGGTTACGGTGCCGCTGGTAATTATCGCCGCCGGCAGCCACGGGCCACACCCCTTTGCCGTGACGGCCACTTCCCTGGGCAGCGGCACGGCACGCTCTGACGATGCCGTTATGGCCGTCATTGGCGACCGGCGCGTCGCTGCTTCCCTGGCACCACCGGCGGCTGTTGGCGGACCGGGGACAGAGACACCTTACACCTTGACGGTCACCAACACCGGCAGCGTGTTCGACACCTACGACATCAGCGCCAATCTGCCTGACGGCTGGAGCTATCGCCTGGATGCCAACGGCCAGGAAGTTGACAGCCTGGCCCTGAACGCCTTCCTCTTTAACGCGGCCGATCTGCGCCTAGTGATCACACCGGCCGACGACGCCCTCCCCGGCGACTATACCTTTACCGTTACCGTACAGTCGCAGAGTAACCCCAACGTCCGGGCCACGACCGGTGGCATTCTGACCGTTTTGCCTTATGGCGTGCGGGTGCAACTGCTGCCGGCGGAACTGGTCATGTCACCGGCCGATAGCGGCAGTTGGCAGGTCATCGTTACCAACACGGGCAGCACGGCCGATACCTATGACCTGAGCGCCAACGGCATTATCCAGGCCGTAGCCCAATTCTCACCGGCCACGGTCAGCCTGGCGCCCGGCCAATCCCAGACCGTGCAGATGAGCGCCGGCGGCATGACGTTTGCCTTACCCACCAGTTATGCCATTGGGGTGACGGCCCACTCGCAAAGTGACGGCCGTATCCAGGCCAGCGATGACGGCTTGTTAACCTTTACCGGTTATGAAGCGGTAGAGGCTCGCTGGCATCCGGCCAGCCAGACCATCAGCGACACGTTGACCGCCAGCTATATGCTGGTCATCACCAACACGGGTAACGTGGGCACGATCTTCGATGTGGTCGTGACGGCCCCGGATCTGACCGCCGACCTACAGGTAGAGCAGCTTTACATTCCGGCACGGATGGTGGCCGGTGTTCTGGTGACTGTAGCGGCTTCCGAGGCCGGCTCCTATACCATTCACGGTGCGGTTACGGCCGTTAGCGGCGCGGTCACTGCTGACGACACGGCCATTTTGATAGTGCAGTTGGCTAACCAACCGCCCGTGGTTGATGCCGGACCAGACCAGACCACCGACGAGGGCACAGCCATCAGCTTTGCCGGCACGGTAACCCACCCGGACAACCTGGACTTTACCGTGGCCTGGGACTTTGGCGACGGCAATGGCGCGGGCAACATCCTGACCCCCACCCACACCTACCTCGACGACGGCATTTACCTGGTAACGCTGACGGCCACCGACAGCAATGGCCTGAGCAGCAGCGACACTTTAACCGTGACGGTCTATAATGTGGCGCCGATTGTAGATGCCGGTCCCGACCAGACGGTGGATGAAGGGGAGACGGTGAGTTTCAGCGGCAGCTTTACCGATCCCGGTGTTCTGGATACACATGAAATTGTCTGGGATTTTGGCGACGGACAAAGCGCTGCGGACAGCCTGGCGGTAAGCCATGTCTATGAGACAGCCGGGGTCTATACCGTAACGTTGACCGTTACCGATAACGCCGGTGATGCCGGCAGCGACACCTTATTGGTAACGGTTCTGGCCCAGGCGAACAACCCGCCGGTGGCTGTCGACGACGAAGCGACGGCCGTGCAGGAAACGCCCCTGGTTATCGACGTGCTGGCCAATGACTTCGACCCCGATGGTGATGAACTGACGATTGTAGCCGTAACTCAACCGGCAAACGGGATGGTCGTCATCAATAATGGCGAGACGATTACTTACACACCGGCAGCCGGTTTCTATGGGACGACCGACAGCTTTACCTACACCATTAGTGACGGCCGTGGCGGCGTAGACACAGCCACCGTCGTTGTCACCGTGGTGCCGGCCGGTGTTTGTACCGAACTGTACCCCATTGCCCTGCACATTGATACGTTACTGGCTGTGAACATCGGTGATGTCATCAACGACATCTACAACGGCAGCGATTCGGGCCAATTTGGCTGGTTAAGCTGGACGGGTGATCCCAGTGTGGGTGCCCTTGTCAACAGCCTGACACCTCCGGGCGACAGCTATACATACATCAATCCCTATGATCCTGGCGATAACGAGGTATCGACTGGGGATTGGGTATTTGGTGCGCCGGGGGTCTCTAACAGCGGCAACGTGCGCCAGGCGCTGAACAATCTCAAGACAATGGATATCACGGTGCCCGTCTGGAATGCTTCAGAGATGTCGGGCAGCAACACCAATTATCACGTCGCCGGTTTTGCCGTTGTCCGTCTCCTTGACTACCAATTGCCCAACCAGAACCGGATCTCGGTTCACTTCAAAGGGTTTGCTGCCAATTGTGGTGACATTCTGGTCTCGGTGCCCGGCCAGCCTTCCCTGGCCGATACGCCATAGTACAACCAACCCCATCCCGCTGGCCGCTTCTGAATCTGTGCCTGTAACAGATTCAGAAGCGGCCAGCGTAGGCTCTGGATGGTCTATATAGCGCAGATAGGCCGGGCAGCCCAACTCGCGGGTGACAAACCAACGTGTCCAACCAATCTGTTTCCCGGCGGTGCGTGGCACCACGCGAACACCAGAAACCGAGTTTTTTGGAAAAAATACCGAGAAGCTCGTTCCCCTCAGCATAAACGTGCCGATCATCTCATTTATCCCCCAACTGACGGAGCTAAATACTCCCCAACTGACTGATGGCACGAGGAGATGTTGGTTGTACTATTCTTGTATGCTTCAAGGCAATGTATATATTGGGTTACCCGATATAGATTTCCGGAAGCTGAGGCCATGCTAACCGGCTTCCGGGAATCGTCAAATTTAGGAGTCAATAAAATGAAACGATTTGCAAAAATTCCAGTAATAACTGTTTACCTTCTATTCATGCTCCTGCTCTCTGCTTGCAGCTTATTTGATGGAGCAGCCAGGGAGCGGCAAGCAGAAAACGAGGCCATTACTCAGGGAGCTGATTTTGGCGAAATTGTCTTAGCCGAGGGCATTGGGGCTAACAATCAACCCATCGCGGTTGCCACGACTTTTAGCTCCTCGCAAGATTTTATTTATCTGGTAGCAGAGGCAAATTACCTGAAAGCTGGCACAACGATGTTTAGCCGCTGGTCTTTTGAGGGTGAGCCGTTTCAAGATAGTACGGCCGTTACCGCCGATAGAGACTACGAAGACACCTACGTCGAATTTCATCTAGAAAACCTGACTGCCAGTATGGAAAAAGGCAACTACAGCGTTCAGCTATTCGTCAATGGCAATCCCGTCGAGACATTAGAGTTTACTGTCCAATAGGCCAGTCAAATCAATAAAGGAACAAAGAAATGGATACAACCACACTAATCATTCTAGGAGTCGTTGCCTTGTTAGGCTTCTATCTCTACAACCGCAGTCGCGTAAAGCCGCAGGGCACGTTCGATGATGAAAATTACCGCAGTGGCGGCAGCATTGGGGATGGCCCTGCCTATGACGACGAAAATTATCGCAGCGGGGGCAGCATTGGTGGCAGTTCACAAACAGCCCATGACTCACCCGACTTCAAAAGTGGTGGCAGCATAGCCGGTCAAAAAAGAAGCGTGAGCAGCCCGCCACCAGAAACCACGAATAGCGGGTCTGAAAAACCGCGTCACGACAGCCGCGATTTCAAGAGCGGTGGCAGCATCGGTGGCAGTTCTTCATCCGACAATGCTTGAAGTTCAGGAGTGGTCAACCCGATAAATAAATCCGGATC
>JAWOIM010000127.1:0-8273 GCA_046484685.1 Chloroflexota bacterium
GGCCCGGGGTCAGGTGAACATCCTTGCCGCCGACACGTTGATGCACAACCCGCGTCTCTACTCCACCTTTCTTTTGTGGCTGCTGGCGGAGCTGTTCGAGGAGCTGCCGGAGGTGGGCGATCTGGACAAACCCAAACTGGTGTTTTTCTTCGACGAGGCCCACCTGCTTACCTGCTTGACAATGCCCATGAATTCAGCAAAGCCTAAATCAGATACCTTCCTGCCCCATAGTCGTTTCATCCCATCAATGTTGAGGGTTTCAAAAGCAAGTAGATCGAAGCTGCGACATAGCTCATGGGCCAACTTACAATGAGCGTCCCGTCGCTTATAGGCTATCCGCTGATGGGCTTTGGCCAATTGTCGTTTTGCCTTATGCCAATTATGGGACCCCTTCTTTTTGCGTGACAGAGACCGGTTGAGACGAGCAATCTCTCCCAGTTCTGCCTTGAGAAACTGAGGGCTGTGGTAGGCGTGCCCATCTTGGTCAGTCAGGAAGGTTTTCAGCCCAAAGTCAAAACCGCCGCTCTTACCCGTGCTGATTCTGTTTGGTTCTTCTACTTCCTGCACCACCGAAAAGCAAACCCATAAATGGCCTACCGTATCCCGCTTAACGGTTACTGTCTTGATTGTCTCCGCCAGGGGTCGAGACAAGCTAAACTTGTAGGTATAGCCTTGCAGCCAGACCTTGTTACCTCCCTCATACTTCCATCCCGCTTGCTTGAGCGTGTAGCTCTTGTACTTCTTGACCTTCTTGAACCCCGGACGACCTGCCGGCCGCTTGGTTTTCCCTGATTGATAGGCAAAGAAACGCTGGTAGGCTTTGTCATGCCGTTCGGCCAACTCCTGTACGGCCTGGCTGCCGACTAATTGCCAGTGGCTAAATTGGCAGCTTTGCCGTCGCAGCTTGAGCA
Organism: Chloroflexota bacterium; assembly: GCA_046484685.1. Lineage (GTDB taxonomy): Bacteria > Chloroflexota > Anaerolineae > Promineifilales > Promineifilaceae > SLGK01. Next base: position 912 of record JAWOIM010000127.1, read on the forward strand.
GATGGCGTTGCATCTGAGCGCGAGAGATGTACCCACCTGTCACACGATAGTACCGACGCTGCAAGGCAACCATATGATTCCAGATAAGCCCCGCTATATCTATGCATTGGTGCAGCCGCTTGTGGCGTCGGTTATGATAGAGGCGGTATTTGTATGTGCGGCGTACCTGCATCATTTTCCCTTCTGGTCCTGAATATACTGTGTTACCGTTTCTTCTGAAATGTGGCCCACAGAACTGTGGCCCACAGATTCTACATAGTAGGAACGTGTCCACAGGGTAGGCAATCTCGACCTGAGTTCGGCAAACTCCTGGCGCAAAATGCGTGAAGAATATCCTTTTAGCTGGCCAATCAAATAATGGGGAGCAAGCGTTGGTGGGGCCTGTACAAACAAATGCACATGGTCTGGCATTATCTCTAGCTCTTTGAGCTTAATATCCAAGTCATGGGCTTTTTCCATAAGAAGCTCCCGCAGCCTGATTTCAACCTCATTTAATAAAACAGGACGACGGTACTTAGGGCAAAAGATGACATGATAGTTGAGGTTATAAACGGCCGTTTTGCTTGCTTTCCATCTCTTGTTAGTCATAGATAAAGTATAGCTGATGTAGGACACAAGCACAATATACAGATGTCAGCTATATAACAAACAAGAGCCATTCATCCCACGCCTAAAGGCATGGGCTTTCTGGCCAGTTTTTCGTAAATCATTCAGGATGGCCAGACTGTCACGCTGCTGGCCTGGGGTTGGCTGAGTTTTTGACACCGGGCGTTAAAGCGAGACCAATGATCAGTAAACCGTTGACGGCCGTTACATACTGAATTGGCCACTGAAAACCGATCAATACCCCCTGGACGATTAACCAGACGGCCAATACGGCCCCTAACACCAGCGTGCCGGGCCAGGCCCAGCGGCGGTGGGTTAGCAAGCCGTAGGCCAGACCAATTGGCCCCAGCCCCATCACCAGCAGCAGAAAGAGACCGGGTAGACGGTAATCGGCCACCGGTAGCAGTGGCAGGATGCCGTCCATTTGCAGGGAACGGCCGCTGGGATCCAGCAGCATGGCCAGGCCGCCATAGAGGCCGCCAAAAGCCAGGAAAAGCAGGATGAAAATGAGCAGCCAGAGGGTAAACGGCCGTTTCATAGTGCATCAATCTCCTTTTGGCCACGGCGCTGAGGCATAGCGACCAAGGTACGAATACAAAATAGTGTCACCAGCAGCAAGAGGCCGAACATGGCCACCATGACCCATTCCGCCTGTTGGGCAAAATAGCCGGCGCTGTTGACCATGGCGTAAATCAACATGCCCAGGGCCAACAGGGTGGCCGGCAGCGCCCAGGGCCATTGGCGCCAGAGCGCGATACCGGCCACAATCAGCAAAACGGCCGTGCTCCCTTCCGCTGCCAGATGAAAAGCGATAGCCAGGGGTGCGGAGACCAGTTCCGGTACACTACCGGACAGCAGGAAAAAGAGCCACTGTATGACCATCATGCTGCCGACAAAGAGGCAAAAACTGGCAACAACGCGAAATTGGTTCATTACGATTCCTCCCGAAAGCTTCTTCTGGAAAATCGGACCTGCTGCACATCTCCATTCGCCGACACACTGTGTTTCCTAAACAATATAGCGACCATCACGCTGGCAGCGGGCAGGGCCACCACCCAGGAAACAAAAGCAATACCTAAAGTCAACCACTCGATCTCCCAGGCATAGGCCGGAATGAGCAGGAGATTGGCCAGGCCGTTCAAAAGGAACAGATAGCGAAGCCAGCGTTCCAGGCGGTTGTCGCCAAACGACCAGGCCACCAAAGAGAGGGCAACGCCTAGTAGAGACCAGGCAAAATGATTCAAGCCCCAGGCCACAGAGCGCGGGTTGGCAAACGTAAATTGCTCCAACTCGTGCCAGGTGCCGGCCGTCAGGGCAGGCAGAATGACCGCTACCTGGGTGAAATATAACGCGCCCAGCAATGTACCATAAGCCATGCCAAACAAAAGGCCGGTCAGGCTCCAGATTTTGCGCTGTTCGTCCGCATAAAAATGGAGGCTGACCAGCATAAGCAGCCAGGCGGGTATGGTAAAAAGGCCAATCGTCTGTGGGACGAAAGCGATGACCTGGTAACTACTGGCATAATCTTCCATCCCTTGCCAGGCACCGGCCGGCACCCGCACAGCCATTATGGCAAAGGCAATGTTTAGCGCCATCAGCAGCAGGGTCAAAACGGTAGCCGACCAAAAGCCAACGGCTGCCTGAAAGGGGTGAATGGGTGAGCGGACAACAGTGTTCAAAATTGCCTCAACATTTAGACCTTAATAGATTCATGAGCCATGAGGCGTCGTGCCTGCCGGCGTCGCTGCCGGCTGAAGGCATAATAAACTCTCGCCAGCGCCAAATCTACCGGCCGGAGCGCCCGGCGAACCAGGGCTGATCCCGGATGCAGCCAGCCGCCATAATCCGGCGGCGCTTGTTCTTGCCTAAAACCGGCACCGAGACTGACCTCGGCTACCAGCACGCCTTCCTCGTGGCCCAACTCGCCCCGCAGCGTGCCATCGCCGTCTACAATGCGCGACAGTCCCAGCAGCCGGAAGAGAGCCGGGTCCATTAATTTGCCAAACAAGCCACTCATCGGCTGCAAGTCGCCCAAGGCATTGGCAAATAGAACCGGTACGCCCAGCAGCCGGGCGTAGAGCGTCGGGATAGAGAGGAGATTCTCCCTGGCCCGGTCTATGTCGGCCGCGGTAATCAATTTTGCCGTCTTGTAGGGCAGGGGCGAGGCATGGGGCATTAGCAGTAGGTCAATGCCGCTGCGCTGCATCAGCCTGGGGAAGGCGGTGAAATGGTTGTCGGCGCAAATGCCTATCCCTATCTGGCCAATGCCGGTTGTGATGAGGTGACGGCCGCGGCCATAGCGAAAACTATATGCTTCAGACACCGTTTTGCGAGCGCAGCCGGCCAGTTTGCCAGCCGGCGTGGCCAGGGCAAAACTGTTATAGAAATCGCCACCGTCCACTTCGGCAAAACCGGCGCCCAAATAGATACCCAACCGCTGCGCCGTGGCCCGCAGCCATTGCACCGTTTGCCCAGCCAGCGACTCGCCGTACCGCCATACCGTTGGGTTAGGGATGTAGCCGCAGGCGAATAGCTCCGGCAGGATGACGAGTTGGGCACCCTGGGATACGGCCGTTTCAATGAACGGCATCACATGAGCGTGATTGGCTGCAATCTGACCAGGCCGAGATTCAACCTGGACTGCGGCGACGCGGATGGTGCGGATTTCCTTTATCACTTTGTTCATTCGTTTCACCTGACCAGACTAATCAATATAAAAATGAGTAGCATCCCCAAGCCGCTCAGGTAAATCAAACGGATATATTTCCGCCGGTTGGCAATCCGGGCGTCGAGCAGTTTTCTGGTTGCGTACAAAATAACCCCGTCCATGAGTAGAATCGGCGGCAGAAAAATCCAATCCAGCCAGCCAAACAGAAAAGGCAGGCCGCTAATCACAATGACCGTCATAAAAATGGCGGCGCTGATACGTAAAGCGCGCTCGCTGCCCAGTTGGATGGCCAGAGAGCGGGACGCCAGCAGCCGATCACCGGCCACATCCATGGCGTCGGCCGTAATCTCCTCGCCTAAATTGATGAGCAGAACCAGTACGCCAAAAAACCAGACGATGGCTTCCCACGGCCGGCCGACGACGATACCGCCATAGATAAAGGTCATGCCCACCGAAAAGCTGACCATCAGATTACCCGGCAGACCGCTCCGCTTGAAGCGCCAGTTGTAGAGGAAACCGACCAGCCAGACCACAATGACGACGAACAGGGCGGCCGGGCCAATCAGGTAGCCGGTGGCGAAGCCCAGCAGGGTCACAACAGCGGCCAGCCGCCTGCCCATCCCAATTTGCTGGCTCGCCTGCGCCATCTGGTAGGCGGGCAGTCCCCGGCCGATCCGCCTCCACTTCTGGACGCCAGCGAAACGGCCGCTGATCTGATGAGTGCGCCCGTCGTTACCATTGCGGCCGACGCCTTACCGGTCGACGCCCTGCGCCTGATGGTCAACCAGGAGATAAAGCGACTGCCGGTAGTGGATGAAAAGGGCCGTCTGGTGGGGCTGCTTGACCGGGCCAGCCTGCTGCGTGGCTTGTTAAACTCGATGGGCCCACCATCAGTTTGGGGCGTTGTTATTTTAGCTTTCATTGCCGCCTTTGTTGGCGCGGCAATTGTTTGAAGGCGGCTAACGATCTATTTCGTCTGGGCTGCGACCATAGCCTGCATCACGTGCTGGCGTAATTGGGCGTAGGCCAGGGCGGCCGTAACGTGCCCTTTTTCCAGCACCGTAATTGGCCGGTCACCATAGCCTTGCTTCTGCCGCTCGTAGCGTATGTATTGGTCGTAGCGCCCTAACAGGGGAAACGCCTTTTGCCCGTTAATAACCTGCGCGTAGGCTTCCTCAAAGTTCAGGACGCGGCGAATGGTTGCCCTGCCCGCTTCGTCGCTGGCGGCGACCAGCTTGTGGTAGATCGAGTCCAGAAACACGCTGTCCATGGCGGCCCCGGCCAGCAAGGGGGCGTAAGCATCGGCGCGCCCGCAATGAGCGTGGTGGAGATTGGTAACAAAGCCGCCCAGACTAATGCCCGATACCAGCACCGGCGCTGCCCCTTGCCCATGGCAATAGCCAACCAATTCATCAATCAGGCGGGCGGAGGCAGCCATCATTGCGGCGTAATTGGCCAACTGGCTAATGGCGGCCGTAAAGGCCTTGAGCGAGGTGTTGAAAGGGGCGCGTACGACGATCAAATTGGCCGGAATCTCCATTTTATGGTGGGGGAAGATGCTTTTGAAGCTGCGGTCGTAGGGATTCTCGTTGGTGCCATGGTGAAAGATGATAGTCGGATAGCCTGCTCCCAGCCATTGGCTGATATGAAAAGCCGGGTCTAGCTCTCCCACCAATGAGTGGGCCGGCAGTTCATAAATGCCTTCGCCGTCAATGGGGGGCAAGTCGAGGCGAATCGCTGCCAGGTGTTCGTCCAGGGCCTGGCTCTGCATACTCTGGCGGAAATATTTGGACCGCGCCAACAAGGGAGCAGAAATGGTTATGGTCAGGTTGTCCAGAAATTTATGAATGTTCATCGTTAATGCTCCATGCTATCTTATTCCTGTTGTTTAAGGCTCATAGTGATAGTTTAAACAAACATCTTCCCCTGCACACCGGGCATTTGGGGGGATTGGGGACTGGCCGGTTGGCGGGTTGTGGACCTGGCCGGTTGACCGGGTGAATGGCTGGTTGCAGCAATTCTCATTCTAAAACTGAACAGGGTTGAAAAGGCTCAAAATAATGTGATTTTGGCCCAAAAAGCCATCAAAAATGCTTGAACAATTTAGCTTTTCAACAAAATCTGATCATTTCGGATAACTTAGAAGCATAAAACGGGCCAAAAGTTGTCAAGTGAGTTTCAGGTTTAGAATTGCTGGGCTGGTTGACTGCCTGATGTGGTGGCTGTCAGGATGGGATATACTAAGGGGAGAAACGGCCGTTTTTCATGTTACCACGGCCGTTAAGGAGATATTGGTTATTCAGCCAGTCTTGCCCAGGAAGTCGGTGGTTTTGCGGTGTCGTGGCTGACCCAAACGTTGGGTGGCAGTCTGATGGAGGAAATCATTAATAGGTTATCGCAAACCGATCAGAAGGGAATAAGCGCAGGAATCTTATATACCGTTCTGCTACTTGCAATAGGCGCGTACTTGAACTATGTGATGCCCTATGATGGCAGTATGGAAGATAATGGGCTTGCCGCCCAACATCAGCTCCACCAGACGCTCCGCTTGCGGCGTTGCGCCGGTGAGCCAAACCGTTGGGCAGTTCCTCGCAAAAGTTTTTCAACTCTTTAAGGCAAAATGATTTTAGAACTAAATAAGCAATTAGCACATATATTGTGGATTGGCGGAGCAACAGATTCTGGAAAATCAACCGTTGCTCACAATTTAGCACAGCGTTATGGTATCTTCATTTATCATTATGATAAAGTAGATAACGAGCAGATGGAAAAACTTGCCAAAACTATTCCGGAAGTTCACCAATTTTTCAACGCATCTATGGAAGAGCGCTGGATACATCCAACACCCAAAATGATGTTTGATTTCTTGCTTATCTTGTTTCCACACCGCTTTCAACTGGTAATTGAGAGTCTGCTTGAAATGCCCAAAGATAAGCCCATTATCGTTGAAGGTTTTGGCTTATTGCCCGAATTAGTTCATCCACTATTATCAAACCATCATCAAGCAATTTGGTTTGTTCCAACAGAAAAATTCAAATGGGAATCAATGACAAGACGGGGTAAGCCGTCTTTTGCTTCATCACTTACCAATCCAGAGCAAGCAAGAATTAATCTGTTTACTCGCGATATGATGTTGGCTGATTATTACCGAAAGCAAGTACTATCCTCTGGATATACTTTGTGTGAAATTGACGGTTCACAATCGGCTGACGAAGTGACGGATTTGGTTGAATTTCGTTTTGCAAAATATCTTACAAAGGCGTGAGCACCACCAGTTCAATTTGTCGATAGATCGGTCATACTGGTGGCTATCAGCGTGATCGTTTCTTGAATTTCGGCCATCACATCATCGGGAACGGCCGTAATCATCCCCGGTACGCCCCTTTCCCCAAACTCCGCCAGCGATTGCTCGATGGAATTGTCATCATCCATGCAGACACAGCCCATCTGGTCAAACCAGTGAAGCCGTCTGGTGTCGGTATTGATGATGAGCGCATTTATGCCGTCGCTCACCGGCCACATCCACGACGTTGCCAAGCGTTGCTGTGCCATACGCGCCTCCTTTTGTCATCATTTTGCTGCTATGCTTCTTTTTTACGGACAATGCCTTCGCTACAGGCATAAACGGCCGCTTGCGTGCGATCAGACAAGTCGCTTAATTTGGTGAACCGATTAACGTTCGCCGCTCGTCGTTTAGAACAGCGGGATAAAGCCAAAGCTGGTACGTACCGGCAGGAAGAACAGCAGGCCAAGCAACGCCAGGCAGATCAATGCCAGGCCGATAGCGATGCCTACCCATCCCAGGATTATACCAGCACGGGCCAGACCTTCACCACTGTGCGCTTCCGGCTTTGCCAGAATCTCCCGTTGGGCACTACGTCCAGAGATAATGCCGCCAATCGAGCCGACCAGGGGCAAAATACCGACCAGGCCTAAAACAGACAGAATCAGGCTGACAATAGCCAGGGCATGTGTTGCGGGTGCTTGTGCTTGAAATTCGCTTTTCATGATTATACTCCATACTGATTATACAATTCTGGTCAATTTGACCATCCCCTTTGATGGTTAAGGAGATCATACCCTACAAC
>JAWOIM010000164.1:0-5890 GCA_046484685.1 Chloroflexota bacterium
GGAACAATAAAGTTTTCACCCGACCAGATAACCAGGTCCCAGGGACCGCCGGTATTGAGCGCAGACTCAAAGCCGGCGTAGTTACCACCCACAAAGATAGTGGCCGGTAATCCCAGGGCGGCAAGGGCCTGCTCGGGGTAGGTATTGGGCGTTGTGTGCCACCAGTCATCAGTATAGACGAGAATATTCACTGTGCTTTCCTGGGCAATGGTGTGGGCGGGAGCATACCGGTAAGCCCCAGGATAAGCTACTGTCTGGCCACTGTCAGCGTTTTCGACAGGTACGCCCTCGGTATTGCGGTAGAGCCAGTTAATGGCACCGTCGCCGGCCAGGGTTGGATTGGACTCGTTGGTTGGATTGGACTCATCCTCAATCTCAATAATCTGGAAGTCGGCGTCCAGGTTACCCAGGTTGTTTAATGCCAGGTTGATGGTAATGCTATCACCCATGAGCAAGAAAAGGGATAAATCGGCCTGGTCGGCTGTCAACCAACCGGCCGGCAGCCAAAAGTTTTGCCCAACCGTAGCGCCATCACCAATGGTAATGGTAATTGTATCACTGCCATAAACCGGGGTATGAGTAGCAGTTAACACATTGCTGCCCTGGGGAGTAAAGAGGGTGTAAAAACCATCATCAACGTTGGGGTCATCGGGGGTAGCCTGGGTTATTGTCGTGGTGCCGCTATCATTGCTGACGGTAGCACCGGACAGAGCCTCGCCGCTGTTTTCGTCGTAGACATTGCCTACCATCAGGCTGCCGCCCATTGGTTCACAACCGGCATTAATAGCCACGTCATCAACCATCCAGCCAAAGAAGGCATTGCCAGCATGATCGATAGAATCGAAACGGAAACGAAGATGCAGGTCTTCACCGGTATATGGGGTCAAGTCAAAGGCACGTTGGTGCCAGACACCTTCGGTGTGGCCTTCGCCAAGAATGGTCCAGGTGCTGCCGCCGTCAATGGAGGCTTCGACGTACCGTTTGTCCCAGGTGCAACTGCCATTACATTCGGTTTCTTCATAACTCCAATAGCTGAGGGTGGCGTCGGAGGGTATGGTAATCGGATCGATCCTGGAGAGCAAACCGACGGTGAGACCCACGTTAAAGTCACAGGTATCCGGGTTGCCATAATAGGCAGCATTGACCGGGCTGGGAAAGGGGGAAACCATGGAACCGCAAGTATTGGATTCGCTCTGACCATGCCAAAGGCCGCTCATTGTCCAGTCATCGTAACCGCTTTCAAAATCATCGAAGAGAACGACGACGGGTGCGTAACCAGGGGCGACACAAGCCACAATGTCCGTCTCCAGGACAAAATCTTCGGTGATGTCACCGGTTAAAGGGCCAACGGTCCGGTTTTGGGGCAGATAACCGGCTACCCAGGTAGCGACATGGAAGGTGTATTCGATGTCTGCCGGCAAGGTAACGCTGTAACTGCCGTTAACAGGGTCGGTCCAAATAGTGTAGGGCGAGCCTTGAATTTCAATGGCAGCATAGAGAGGCCAACCGGTGTTAGCGTCGGTGACCTGACCGCTGACGACGTAGTCATTGACCGTTTCCAGAGGAGAGTTGATGGTTTCTTGTATTGGTTCATTGGCCTGGCTATCTTTATCAGGATTACTTGCCCAAACAGCCAGTGGCCAGACGACCAGCATAATAGCTAAGAGTGTGGTTGAATGAAGTGATAGTTTGACTCTCTGTTTCATTGTTAATCTGTCTCCTCATCTATGTTACTCTGTGTCCCATTCATCGGTTTGAGGCGAAGCTGCGCCAGATAGTTACCAAAATTGATCCAACTTCGAGACAACTACATTCAGGAATATCTTATGAACTATCGTGACGAGATCGTGACGAACAAAGCCTGGACCAAGCTTGTCGAAGTGTCAGCCAATAAGAGAACCAAATTGACACAAAGGGCCCTTGAGGACAGAAGGCTTGTTTTGCGCTTGAAAACAATGGAGGAGTATAATAAGAGCGGTGATGGTTCGCTTAGAGTTAAATTTATTGGGAACATTCCAGGCTGTGCTGGATGGTCATCCGTTAACTACCTTTCGCTCTGATAAGGTGCGGGCGCTGCTGGCTTACCTGGCAATGGAGGGTGAACGGCCGCAGTCGCGTGACACCCTGGCCAACCTGTTGTGGAGCGATTATCCTCAAGACGCAGCTCGCACCAGCCTGCGCCAGGCTCTCTCTAATTTGCGCCGTACCCTTGCTCCGCTGGAACTGATCGCTGAACCGCTGTTGTCCATCACCCGCCAAGACATCACCCTGGCCGGCAGCCACCCGAACATTTGGGTTGATACCCACCGCTTTGATACCCTGTTGGGTGAGTGCGCTCGTCACGTGCATCAGGATCTGACTCGCTGTTCGCAATGTATTCGTCGCCTGGGCGAGGCCAGCGAACTGTACCGAGGCGATTTCCTGGCCGGTCTGTCTTTAACGAACAGTCCGGCCTTTGACGAATGGCGACTGCTACAGCAAGAATCTCGCCACCAAGAAATGCTAACTGCCCTGAATGCGCTGACTCTTTATTACAGTTTCATGGGTCAAGAAGAGCGTGTCTTGAAGTACGCCCACCAGACGCTTGGCCTGATTCCCTGGCACGAAGCTGCCTACCGCCAGGTGATGAACACACTGGTGCGTCTAAAACGACGTCATGAAGCCCTGGCCCAATATGAACAGTGCCGCCAGATTTTAGCCGATGAATTAGGGGTCGAACCGGAGAAGGAAACAGTAGCCCTCTACGAATTTATCAAAAATGAGGAGGCAGCAGCCCCCTCCAGCCCCCGGCTCACTGCTGCCCCCCTGGTTATGGGCTTAAAGCGTGCTGCTCTTCAATATAGCCTACCGCCCCAAGCCACCCCTTTTATCGGCCGAGAACAGGAATTGGACCATCTGGCCAGTCTGGTGGTGGATCCGGCTTACCGGTTGGTTACCATCGTTGGAGAAGGGGGCGTTGGTAAAACGCGGCTGGCGCTGGCTACCGCCGGTCGTCTGAGCCACGCCTTTACCGGCGGTGTCTGGTTTGTGTCGCTGACCGGCCTGAGCGAGCAGAGCGATGAAACAATCGGCAATATCCTGGCCGGAGCGATTGCCGATACGCTGGGCTTCCGCTTCCGCAATCAGAACGAAACCCAGGACCAGTTGTTTGATTATTTGCGTCAGAAGGAGATGCTGCTTATCCTGGACAACTTTGAGCATCTCCTGGCCGGGGTGCCTTTTGTATTGGCGTTGTGGCGTCGTGCGCCCCGGCTGATTCTGTTGCTGACGTCACGAGAGCGTCTGAATGTGCAGGCTGAGTATACGCTCCGGTTAGAAGGGCTGCCGGTTCCGGCCGAGGCCGCGTCCGACGCTGTTACCTACAGCAGCCTGAAACTATTTGCCGAACGAGCAGATCGGACTCCGGCCGGTTTTTCATTTTCGCCAGATAATGTGCCGGATGTGGCCCAGGTTTGCCGGTTAGTAGAAGGGATTCCGCTGGGCATTGAATTGGCCGCAGCCTTGGTCGAGCAGGTTTCCCCGGCAGAGATGGCCGGTACCATCCGGCAAAATCTGGCCTTCCTGGCGACGACAATGGCCGATATGCCGGCTCGCCATCGCAGTATGCACGCCGTTTTTGATTATTCCTGGCAGTTACTCACCCTCAACGAACAACAGGCACTGGCCCAGATTTCTATCTTTCGGGGCACGTTTGACCTTCCGGCGGCCGGGTCGATTTTAGCGTTAATCGAAACTCCGGCGGCGGCCCCAGCCGAAGGTGACAAGTCGACCATCCACAAGCTTTTGTCCTCGGCAGTAGACAAGTCACTTCTGCGCTACTTGGGTGACGGCCGTTATGAGATACACCAGTTGCTGCGCCAGTTCACGGCCGAAAAACTCAAAACCATCACCTCGGACGAGTGCCGGGTGGAAACGCTTCAGAAACGCCACAGTCACTATTACCTGAGCTATATAGGCGAGCGGGAAGCAGCATTGAATGGCCAGGAACTCCCCCGGGCGCTGGCAGACATCCGACAAGAGATGGATAACATCCGCCAGGCCTGGCAGTGGGCCATCCAGCATAAAAAACTGACCCTAATCGGGGACAGCCTGCCGGCTCTGGCCCGCTTTTATACTGTCGCCAGCCTCTTTCAAGAGGGAGAAGCAATGCTCACCCTGGCGCTGGAACAGGTACACTGGTGGGCAGGGGATGATGAGGCCAGAGACGTTTACGCCCGCATGCTGGCCGAGCAGGCTGCCTTTTTGAATGCGCTCGGCCGCTATGAAGATGCTATTTCGACGGCCCAAGCAGCAGTGACGGCCGCCGCACACCAGGCGGGGAGTTACTCGGCAGCAGCCGGCACCCTGCAATGGGGGATGGCTTTATGGTACCAGGGCGACCTGACGGCGGCTAATCCATTGATCGAGCAGGCACTCTCTCTGGCTCAGGCGATCCGGCCATCATCGGTCGCCACCCAACTACTGGTCGTAGACAGCTTGCGCGCCATGGGATCGCTGGCTTACCGGTTCGGCCGTTATGCCGGGGCCAGGGAATATTACGAGCAGGCGCTGGCCCTGGCTCATGATCTGGACGACCGCCACGGCGAAAGTCAGGCCTTGCGCAGCTTGGGAGCCGTGGCCCGTAACCTGGCCGAGTATGAGGCTGCCCAGGCGTATTATCAGCAGGGGTTGATCATTAACCAAGAATTAGGTGACCGGTACGGTCAGGGCAGCACCCTGAACAGCCTGGGAGATGTCTCTTATTACCTGGGCCACTTTTCTGAGGCGTTGACCTATTATGAGCAAAGCCTGGCAATCAGCCGGGACATTGGCGATCGGCGGGGTGAGGCAATTGCCTTAAATAACCTGGGTACCTTTTATGACGGCATGGGACAATATGAGACGGCGCAGCGTTTTCACGAACAGGCCTTACAGTTGAAAAGGGAAATCGGCTTTCAGCGCGGTGAGGGGTGGGCGTTGGACTGCCTGGGCCTGGTCTATCATCATCAGGGCGCCCCTCAACTGGCCCATGATTACTTCGAGCAGGCATTAGCCTTATTCCGGGAACTGGGGGATCCTATCGGCCAGGGGTTTGCTCTGACTTACCTGGGGCACGCCCTGGCTGAACTGGGACGGCTGCAAAAAGCGGCCGTGATTTATCGGGAGGCCCTGAGAATACGCCGCACCACATTAGGCCAACCCCACCAGGCGATGGAGACGCTGGCCGGGTTGGCCCGCGTTTTGCTGGCCCAGGGGAAAACGGGCGAAGCGCTGGCCCAGGTGGAGGAAATCTTGGGTTTTTTGGCGCATCACTCGCTGGATGGCACTTATGAGCGATTTCTAATTTACCTGACCTGCTGTCGGGTGTTAGCCGTAGTCGGAGATGTCCGGACCACGAGCGTTCGGCAAACGGCACAGTCATTGCTACAAAAGCAAGCGGCAGGAATTAGCGATACAGCGTTGCGGCGGTCGTTTCTGGAACGTGTAGCGGCACACCAGGCGTTAATGGAGGAGACATTTGATAAAACAATGAGCAAGAATGCTATTAACGGTGAATTATCGGTACATGGGTAAACTGTAACTGTGATGATCCGTTGAACGAGAATTAGGCGGCGGCTTGTATGTTGATGGGGTTTGGGCCTGGCTATTGTTGGCGCGGAATGAGTCGGCGGCGGCAAGGCTGACGACCGAACTGGTGCAAACGCTCAACGGCCGTCCGCCCACCGCCGTCGATTTGCCCCAACTCCCTTACGCGCAGATGATCGTCAAAGAGACGCTGCGCCTCTTCCCGCCCGCCTGGTATCTGTTCCGGCAGGCGGCGGGGTTGTCTCTGGACGGCGAGCCGATACCGGACGGCGCGATCATTTTCCTCATGCCCTTTACCACGCAGCGGGACGGCCGTTGGTTTGCC
>JAWOIM010000196.1:0-6552 GCA_046484685.1 Chloroflexota bacterium
CCGTGGTCTATGGTCCACCAGCCAGGCTCCGCCCTTCCGACATAGCGGAAAAGATTATTATATAGTGCTCAGGCACATGGCAACCACTTCACCAGACAGTATCATTTTGTCATCCAGTTTAACAGGAAATAGGCACAAACCGCCTTAAGCCTTTCAGAAGATACGCAGTTTCCAGGTAAGCGTTCACCTACCTTGACAATAGAACGCGGATTTCGCAGATTAAGCGGATTTTCGCGGATAAAAAGCAGAAAAATCAGCGTTAATCCGTTAAATCCGTGTTTATCCGTGTTCTATTTTGTGACCAACTGAACGCTTACGTTTCCAGATTACAAAAGTCTGCTTAGCGTTTAATAAAATAAAGCGGCCTCATTCTATCCTTACAATGTCCGCCTTGTCTATTTTTATCGGTTTTGGTTGATTCTGTATGTAGGTTAATAGTACCTGCACCCGCTGGCGACCGGACAATTCGGTGTCAAAAATGGCTTCGTAGCCGGCCAGGGGACCCTCCACAATGCGGATTTTGTCACCAGCCCGGAATTGGGGTTTTTCTTGCTGCTGTTGGTACCAGACGGCCGCTTGCTCTTTCACGGCCTGCACCAGGTGTTCAGGCACGACGGCCGGTTCGCCGCCAAAGGCAACCAGGCCATGACTGCCGGGCAGCCACTCCAGGGTATTACGCCCAATTTGCTCCAAATCGACCTGAATAAACATATATCCGGGAAAATACGGGCGCTGGCGAGCAGAGCGGGGATTTACCGGTTCCACCTGAATGGTGGGATAGAATACGGTAATTTCACGAGATTTGAGCAGCCGGTAAACGGCCGTTTCCTTATGCGGCTTGGTGCGAAGGACATACCACGCTTCCATGACACTAGACCTCTTTTAATACAGCTCCTTAGAAAATAGACCATGGACGACGGACCATAGACAATGAGTTTACCGAAGTTGTTTGTATCAGCAAGGTATTCTTATTGTGGCTATACGAATTTGCACTGCTGCCTTACCCTTGTAAAAGCAGGGCCAGACGAAGCAGCGGATTTAGCATAAGGTGGGGCAGCGCAGCCAGCAGAAAAGCGCCCAGCAGAAGGGCCAGGGCGACCCGGCTATGCCCGCTGGGAGCAGCCAGGTTAGGGGCGAGGGTCGCCGCCGGCTCGGCGGCCAACCAGGCTTGAATCTGCCGCCCTACCCCCAGCAGCGCCAGCCCCATGCCGGCAACCAGCAGTAAGGCCAGCGGCAAAGACGCGACCGCTGACTGACCTAATTCAACCAAGACCGCCCAGCGTCCGCTAAAACCAGGTGTCAGCGGCAGCCCCAACAGCGACAGCAGCCCATACACAAGCAGCCAACCAGGCCAGGCTATCTGCCGCCGCTCAGCCTGTACCCCTGCCTGCTCCCCACTTACTGAATACTGCTCACTGTTTACTAAATACTGCTTACTGTTTACTGAATACTGCTCACTGTTTACTAAATACAATCCCCCAATCACCAGCAGCAAACTAACCAGACGCAGGCCATGATGGATAACGGCCGTTTCCCAGCCCCCACTACCGGCCAGGCCCAGCGCCAGCAGGCCAAAGCCCATATCCAACAATATCAGGCTGGCTACCAGCGAGCGCCAGCCCGTGACCGACAGCGTCAAAAATCCGGCCAGCAGCACCGTCAGCCCCCCGCTCCAGGGCAGCCAAAGCAAAAAGGCATCGGTTTGACCCAGCGCCGGATAGGCCCCAAAAAGCTGGAGGGCCAGCAGTAGGGCCAGCAGCGGCAGCAGGGCCAGCAAGACGGGCAGGGCCAGCAGCGGCACGGCCGTAGCCAACGGGCGCACCCAGATAAAGAAGGGAAATCCGGCCAGCATGATGCCCAGCGCCAGGGCCAACAGGCGTGCCCCCGGCAGCAGCAGCGCCGCCTGGCCCCCCTGCAGCATCCAGGTGGCCAACAGCAGTAAAGTGACGGCCACCAGCATAAGCAGCCAGTAACGCACAGCCGCCGGTACAGCGTCCAGCCCTCTATCTGCTTCATAACGAAAGAGCAGCAAGGCCGGCACGACCAGCAGCAGCCAAAAGGGGGCAGCCAGGAAAAACGGCCGTATCATCAACAGGGCCGCCGCCGGCGCCAACAATCCCACCGTAACCGGCACAAAGCGCGGGCCGGCAGCCAAAGGCCAGGCCAGCAAACTGAGCAGCCCCACACTCAAAGAGAGATAGACAAAAACGGTTTGCAGCCCAGGCGTCAGGACAAAGGAACGGTCGAATAGGGGCCAAATCGCTGCCCCGGCACTGAGATCAACCGACCACAGCCAGAGCGCCAACAGGCAGGCCAGGCCCGCCCCCACCACCGCTTG
The DNA here is from genome assembly GCA_046484685.1 of Chloroflexota bacterium. Taxonomy (GTDB): domain Bacteria; phylum Chloroflexota; class Anaerolineae; order Promineifilales; family Promineifilaceae; genus SLGK01. The sequence continues at coordinate 2,339 of JAWOIM010000196.1, forward strand.
CGCGCGCGGCCAGCGATCCGCCAGCCACAACCCGGCGGCAGCCAGCAGCGGCAAACTCATTAACCAAAAAGCTGATTGGGTCCACATCATATTATTCCAGCAAAACGGGCCAGGCCCGATAACGCTGTGTCAGATAGGCAGCCGCCAGGGCCGTTGCCAGATTAACGATGACCAGCAGGGCTAACATTCCCACCGACTGCTCCAACAAGCTGTAAAACAGTTCAAAGCCGGTTAAAAACATAAGGGCGGCCATCCCGGCCGGTAGAGGCGAGGTGGTAATAGCCATGCCCAACAGGCCGCTGCCCACCAGAATAAAAATAGCCAGGTTGATATGGCTTTGAGCTTCAGCAATGCCCGGCAACTGGAAAGACGGCTGCTGCCCCACCGTAAAAATTAGCAAGACCAGCAGCATGACCAAAAAGAGGCGCAGGGGGGCCTGGACCGGTATTTGCAGCGGGCCTAGGGCGACACGCGGTTCTTGCTCTACCCTGGCTACCTCAGCCGGCGTTAAATCCTCAGGCAGGCGGCCCCAGTTGACCTGCCGCGCCGTGATATACAAAATCAGACAGATGAAGAATCCGTTCAGCACCTTCACTACCATCAGGCGCGGATCGAGCACATCGGCAAAGAGCAGGCCGGCCAGCAGATATTGGCCGGCCAACGCCAGCAGCGCCAGCCGCCAGTCCCAGGCCACCACCAGGATAACGGCCGTTAACAGCACCAGGTAAACGGCCGGCAGTCCCCGTAAAAAATCGAATTGGTTTAATAGATCAAAAATCGTAGGCATATTTTATTAGTGCGTATTGCGTATTGCGTAACCAGCGATTGATTACGGAATACGAAATACGAAATACGATTAAACCCCGCGAATTCCTAAAGAGCCAAAACGGTTATCGGGCAGCACCCTGCATACTTGTCTCTTAATTGAACATCAAGGCCAGCACCAGCAGCGCCAGCAGCCAGAGCAGCCCAACCTCACCTTCCAGCAGCAGCAGGGCGTCATACAGTGCCCCATACAGGCGGCGGCCCAAACGGGGGAGCGTAACACGAAGCTGCGGCAGAGGCAAACGACCGGCCGGGGCCAATCTGGGCCACAGCAGAGTCAACCCAATCAGCAAGGCGGCCAGCCCCAGCAGCAGCCCCAACAGCGGCCAGTTAACGCCGTCTGCCAGCACAAAACGGGCCAGGACGCCGGCGGCGGCTACAGCCGGCCAGACCAACAGCAAAACGGCCGTTGGGCGCGGCCAGGCCCCCAGCAGCGACCGTCGACCCCATAACGGCCAGCAAACGAGGGGCAATAGCAGACCAAGCGCCATGATTATCTGAAGGGCAACCGGTAGAGTAGGGGTGGGGGCATAAAGCGGCTCAGGCAGGGGCACAACGGCAGCAGCGGCCCCCCAGCAAGCCAGCGGTCCCCACAGCCAACCACTGCTGCGCCAGATAAACTGCGGCCCAGGCAGCGCCTGTCCCTGATCGGCATCCAGAAAAGAGGAGAGAGAAACGGCCGTCCAGGCCAGCAGCAGCAGACTCCAGGTTAGCAGCAGTGCCGGCAAGGTGGCAGCTACCCACACTGCCAACAGGGTGATCAACGCCAGCGCCAGGTAGAGCCAAAAAGCGGGCAGTGCCGCCGGCAGGCGGCTGGCTGCGGCCGGAACCGTTTGCAGCCAAAGGAGCAAAAGCAGCAGCAGCGTGAGAGCGGTAAACAGCCAAACAGCTCCCGCAGGTGGCTGCAGCAGTCCAAAAAAGTTAATGGTTAGCATACCTGATAAAGCATTCATCAACGCAGAAGTGTAGCGCGTCGACTGCCTCTCAGCAACGACTGTGCTCGAAATTGTGCCAAATAAGGCTATAATACCCCCAATTTGTTAATGAGGTGTGGTTATGAAAAAATTTACTAGACTAGTTTGCCTGATAGGGTTAACAGGCTGGCTGCTGGCCTGTAATAATGGGCCAACGCCCCTCCCAACATCGCTGCCCCCTGCTTCGGTACCGGATGCTACGCCAACCAGTTTACCTCCCACGCGGGAGCTAAATCAAGTAACGCCGTCGCCTACAGTGAGTGTTCCCACTGCTGAGCCAGAAGTAACGGTCACGGCGACAGTAGAGCAACCAGGCTCGGCAGCCGTGACTATTAGCGATCCATCAGAAAATATGACGCTGCTGCTTGGCAGTGACGTGGTTGTACGCGGACGGGCGCAAATGCCGCCGTCCGGCCGGCTGGAAGTGACGCTGTTGAGCCAAAACTGGCATCAGCTGACAATGGCTGAAGCCACGCAGGGTGAGGTAGGATGGGAAACCACCTTAACCGTTCCTTACCAGGTGGCGGGCAACGGCCGTATTCAAGCCCAAATATTAGATGACAATGATAACATTCTGGCCAGCAATGAAATCAGCGTGGGGCTGGAGCCGGATACGGACAATATGGACCGTTACCTGACGCTGAACCGGCCTGTTTCTGACAATGTGGCCGTGCGCGGCTACAATTTCCTTTTTGACGGTACCGTTTTTAACCCGGTCAACAATACTGTTTCTATTGCTATTTGGACCAATGAGTGCCAGGTGCAGGTAGCCCGGCAAAATTTTGTGTTGGGGGGCAGTGTCACCACCTTTAACTGGCACGGCTTTATCATCGTGCCCGGTGAAGCAGAAGGAGAAGCCTGCGCCATTGCCAGTTTTGGCCAACCGGGCGAGGAAAGCTGGCGTGAAATCCAGGTGCCCATCACGGTTTATCCTACCTCAGCCGCTGAGGCCCGCCAGATTGAGGTGGCCCGTCCCCTGCCTCAAACCAGTTACCGGGCGGGCGACAGGCTGTTTGTCTATGGCACGGCCCCAGGTATTACCGAAGGGGTGGTACTGATCAGTGTGCTGTTGGAAAACGGCCGTATTATCGAAGAAAACGAAGTTGCTACCGACCTCTGGGGCTACTGGGAATTTGAGACAGTTTTGCCACCTGATATAGAAGGGCCGGCGGAAATCAACGTCTCCGCCGGAGAGCCAGACGAAGCGGGCTATGTCCTTCAGCAAACGCTTATCACCATTCAGCCCGGCGACCCCGACGCCCTCAACGCAGACGAGGATGAAGAAGAAAATGAGGAAGAAGAGGAAGAAGAGCCGTAATGTCGCTGCGCGACCGCTTCGCGTACGGTTATCCGTTATCCGTTACCGCTCACCGATTACCGTTCACCGTTCACCGGTCAAAGCGCAGCGAGTGGATACGGGCCGGTGGTGCATTGAACGGTACAAATTGGGCACGCACCCGATACGACTGCTGATAGCGGCGCAGCAGATGTTCTAGTTTTTCCAGCCGTTCTTTTTCTGAGCCTTTGGCCAGACGGCGCATAATGGTGCGGCCAAAAGCAAACTCGATATAGGTCAGGACGCCATCCTCCTGCAGAATATCCCGATAGGTTTCAAAAAATTCAGCGACGTCCGAGGGAGGAAAGTTAGTAAAGGGAATGGCGGAGATAATGATGTCATAGGTCGGGACTCGCTCAATCGTTTCGATACCGGCCGTATAAATGGTGGTTTGCTCACTTACCCGTTGAAAAGCCGGTTCTGAGGCAAAGCGGTCGGCCAAAAACCGGCTGAATTTGGGGTTGATTTCGTAAATATCCAGCCGATCGGCGGCCGTCATTTCGTGTACAATACGGGCGGTGATAGGGCCGGTTCCGGCCCCTACCTCCAGAATACGCCGCGGCGGGCTTTTTTTACGGAGCGCAGCCGTCATGGCCCTGGCCACCGCCTTGGAACTGGGAATAACAGAGCCTACTTCATGTAAATCCTTAAAGGCACCTTGTAAAAACAACAAACTTTCTTTTAACTTCATTGACTGCTCCTTTTGCAAATGGACGATGGACCACGGACGGCGGACCATAGAACCTCTAGTCGTCGGCTATTGTCCATCGTCTACCGTCCATTGTCTATATTTACTCGTGGCAATATGGTAATCAAGCCCAACATGTACCAAAAAAGCAGGGCAGGTTTGGCCCCTAAAGGAACGGCGTCGGTTAGCCCAAATATAAGGTAGGCCACAAGACCGGCACCCAGCCCCAAAGCTATCGGTCGCAGATCACGATCTTGCCGTGCTACGCGCCATAGTGTGCCCAAAGCTATCATAATTATAGCTAAATAGGCGATCAAACCAACTAAACCAATATCGACAGCCATTTGCAGGTAAATATTATGGGCATGGGAAATGTCATAATCAGGGGTAA
>JAWOIM010000351.1:0-3821 GCA_046484685.1 Chloroflexota bacterium
CTGTTAGGCGCTGGTTTGATAGCGGCTGCGATTGGCTGGTGGGAAATCAGCCAGGCGGAGCTGGCCGGGATGAGCCTGTTTCGCGGCCACATCACCCGTGCCGGCTCTGTTTTTCGACTAACCGGCCCCTTTGATTATGCCAACCAGGCGGCCATGTTTACGGAAGCAACACTGCCCTTTTTGGCTGCCGCCGCCTGGTCGGTTAGCGGTAGAAAGCTGCCCCGCCGTTTCAAGATCCCGCTGCTGGCCCTCCTCTTCTTGCTAACCTTGTTTTATGTGCAGGCCCTTATCCTGACTTTGAGCCGGGCCGGTGCGGCCACAGTTGTTGTCGTCTGTTTGCTGCTGGCCGCTTTATTGGCGGTGCGGCAGCCGGCTGCCAGGCGCAAAATGGCCGCCTGGTGGTTGGGGTTGGCGGGCATAACGGCCGTGCTTATCGCCGCCAATCTGTTTTTGAGCGACCAGGCACGCCTGCGTTTGCAGGGCGGTAACATCGACAACTGGTACCGGGCCCAGATCATCGCCCCGCCCACGCTGGAACTGGCGGCCGGAGCGACTATTGATGCCTCGATCACGGTTGTCAACCAGAGCGTATTCGTCTGGCGCAGCCACGGCCCAAGCCCTATCTTATTGGGCGCACGCCTGCTCAATGAAGCAGGGACGCAGGCATACAGCGAACTGCGCTGGCCGTTCCCCGGCAGCGTCCACCCGCAGGAAACAGTACAAATCAGGGCCGCATTTACGGCCCCGCTCACCCCCGGCATCTATGAACTGCGTTGGGATGTGGTGCAGGAAGATGTTACCTGGTTCGGCGCCAACAGTGGTCTGTACGCTACCAGCCTGGTTACGGTGCTGCCCGCTGCCGGGCAGGCAGAGCAACCTGACCCCTTTGTGATGAGTGAACAGGCCGCCTGGGAGTATAGTGGCCCTATACCTGACCGGTCGACTTTATGGGCGGTGGCGCTGCACATGATAGGGGAACGGCCGTTATCAGGCATCGGCCTGGATAATTTCCGGCTGACTTATGGTGAGCGTCTGGGCAATCTCAATTATGACAAGTCGGTCCATACCAATAACTTTTACCTGGAAATGTTTGTTTCTATGGGCATTATAGGCACGTTTCCCTTTATAATCTGGTCAGCCGCTCTACTGATTGATATACTGCGAACCTTACGCCGCCCCCATGCCACCATGTGGCAGGCAGCCTCGGCCGCCGGATTGTTGGCTTATTATATTCACGGCTTTTTTGATTTCTTTCTTTTATTTAACGCGACCGGCTTGTTATTTTGGCTGCTGACTGCCCTGTGGCTGAGCGAGAAAAAAAGTTATGCGTATTGGATTTGACGGCACGCCCTTACAATACATTCGCTCTGGCGTAGGCATTTACGCCGAACAACTGCTGCGACATCTGCCGCTGGCCCGGCCGGAGTGGGAATATCTGCTTTATACCAACAAGCCGTTTACCGTCAATGGCATCCCCGGTGTGCGACCGGTTGCCGGCTACTTTCCGCGCAGTCGTTGGGTATGGATGCAGTTCAAATTACCCCAAATTATTCCCCACAGTGACGTTGATTTATGTCACTTTATGAATAACTCTGCGCCATTACGATCTATCTCTCCTTATGTCATCACCATTCATGATGCATCGTTATTCCTTTACAGACAATATCATCCCTGGTCGCGCTTGGTGGCGCTGCGTTTGCTGCTGCCTGAAGTGGCGCGACGGTCGCAAGCGGTCATCACGATTTCGCAGGCTTCGCGTCAGGATCTAATTAGAATGCTCCGATTGCCACCGGAAAAGGTCCACCTGGTGCATATTGCCGCCTCGCGGGATTTCCGGCCGCTGTGCGATAAAGAAAAGCGACTCCGCTTACAGCAAAAATATCATTTGCCGTCAAAGTTTGTTTTATATGTAGGCACCATTGAACCACGCAAAAATTTACTCCGTCTGATAGCTGCCTTTGCTCGGATCCAGGCCGATCACCCTGATTGTCACCTGGTTCTGGTGGGACCTGAAGGGTGGATGATGAATGGGGCCTTGGAAAAGAAGACGATAGCGGCCAATTTGTCAGGGAAAGTGCATTATTTGGGTTTTGTGGCCCAAGCAGATTTGCCCGGCATCTATTCGCTAGCCACCTTGTTTGCTTTTCCTTCTTTGTATGAGGGGTTTGGCCTGCCCTTATTGGAGGCGATGGCCTGCGGCACACCGGTTTTGACGAGTAACTGCTCGGCCATGCCGGAGGTGAGCGGCACGGCCGCTTACCTGGTAGACCCGAACTCGGTGGATTCGATTGCCAACGGCTTAAGCTGCTTGCTCAATTCGCCGGCGCAGCGTGAATGGTATCGTGAGCAAGGGTTGGTGCGGGTGCAGCAGTTTTCGTGGGAAAGGACGGCGCGGGAAACGGCGGCTGTCTATGAGCAAATCCTGGCAGGTCAATCATGAGTGCTAATAACGGTTCTTCACCACCGTCTGTCCCCTCCCTTTCCCCCTTGGAAACGGCCGTCTGGCGCACCATTGTCTACTCAGATGTGTTTGATTACCCGCTGACGCTGGCCGAAATTCACCGCTACCTGGAAGGGGTGGCAGCCACGCCGGCCGCCGTAGAAAACGCGCTCAATAACGGCCGTTTACTGCCCAACCATCTCGTTTACCAGCCGCCTTTTTATATGCTGTCCGGCCGGGAAGAAATTGCACAGATTCGCCAACGCCGGGCGACCATTTCCCAGGCGCTGTGGCCGGCGGCCGTGCAGTACGGCCGTTTAATCGCCTCCCTGCCTTTTGTGCGTATGGTGGCCGTTACCGGCTCGCTGGCCGTCAATAACATCGATGAGGGGGCGGATGCCGATATTGATTATCTTGTTGTCACCCAAAGCGGCCGTGTCTGGCTCAGCCGCGCCTTTATCATCGGTATTGTTCGCCTGGCCGCCCGTCGCGGTTATGCCCTTTGCCCCAATTACATCCTGGCTGAAGCTGCCCTGGCTTTTCCCGACCAAAACCTGTACACGGCCCGCGAACTGCTGCAAACAGTGCCCTTATACGGCTTAACACTCTACCAGAAGATGCGACAGGTGAATACCTGGACCCGGCGCTTTATGCCCAATGCCGTCAACGCGCCCTTGTTTAGACCCAATCTGTCCGCTCCGTATCCCTTTATTCAAAAAATGATAGAACTGCCCTGGCGCACTCCCGCCGGACGCTGGCTGGACAACTGGGAAATGCGGCGCAAAATCCGCAAATTTAGCAGCAGTCACGGCAGCCATGAAGCCGATTTCCACAAGGATTGGTGCAAAGGCCACTTTGATGCCCACAAACAGCGCGTCTTGTCCGCTTTTTATGATCGCTCACATACCAAAAATGAAATAAGCGACGGTTGATGATGCGGTTCGATTGCACAACGTCTCTCAACCCGTTTATCCTGCTTTATCTCATTTTCACCCTGACCGCCTTTGTCATTAGCCCGCTGCCGGAACACAGTTTGCCTTACCTTATCCAGGCCGGGGGCGGCGCAGCGGGGTTTTTGGCCGTTTATGCCTGGTTGAATCGACCGGCCCGGCTGCGCGGGCTGCTCCAGGGGCTGGTTTGGGCGGGGGGAGCGTTGGCTCTGGCCGGCCTGTTTCTGGTGGAATGGCCGGCCCAATATCTGTTTGATTTACGGCCGTTGCTCAATCAGCTCCCTCGTTTATCGACCTCATTTTCTATTCATCCTAACGCCATGGCGGGCGCCATACTGCCGCCCCTGTGCCTGGCCGGGGGCGTCCGGCAGTTGAAGCTGTCTCGAGGGCAGCAGCTGCTGCTGGGTATTTCCGTGGCCCTTATGGGCCTG
>JAWOIM010000477.1:0-4079 GCA_046484685.1 Chloroflexota bacterium
GCCCCGGCGCCCACCCTCGCTCCAGGCGTCCCAGATGGCGAAGAGCCAGAACCCGAGCGCCACCAGGTACCCGCAGCGAAACCGGTTGCTGACCCGTCCGGCTGGCCGGATAGAGGAGCAGAGCAGCCGGTTGCTCCTGGCCGGCATCATTGTAGGCATAGGCGTAGAAAAAGGATTGATAAATGTCGGCCGTACTCAGCCGCCGCTCGTCATACAGCTTGTATTTGGCATCTAGCGCCAGACGACGGCCGTTCCTTTCGGCTTGAATTAACAAGTCAGGGACGATGTGGGTATACGGCCGTTGGGCCGCCACATCCCAAATAATGGCCCGATCACGCTGCTGGACCTGTACCTGATAAGCCGACCTCGACAGAGCGTGGGTGACAAACCGCTCCACAAACCGCTCAAACAACTGATTCATGTCCAGCAAAAAGGCAAAGCTGCGCGTCTGACCCACCGCCAGCAAATCATCAATACCCATACTGGCCAACAGCAGCCAGGCCAGCTCATGGGCTTCCCGATAATGTTCATTGAGTCGATGGTAGCTCAGGTCACGCCGGACGCTGCTATAGTCGGGCAGCTTCGCGGGCGAACAGGCAGCGGCAAATAGGGTGTGCAGCCGGTGGATTTGCAAGCTGACGGCCGGGTGGCTCACGCGAAAGCGGCAGGCCAGCAGCGCGGCGGCCACAATCTGATTCTCCACAATGTCGGTCAAATGGTCATCGTAGCGGCAGGCCAGCCGATCTACCCGGCCGTAAAACTGGCGCACTTGCTGCCCGACCAGGAGGCGACCGCGCAGCACCGGCAGCGTTGCTTCGCGCTCCACATAATCATGGAGCAGTCCCCCATCAACCAGGCGCTGGCACGCCTGAGCAAAGAGCAGGGCAATCAGGTCGAGCAGATGGACAGAATCGGCCGTTTCGCCCGTCGGCCAAACGGTGGAAAACGCACAGCGCGAGATTGGCTTGGCATTATTGATAAGAGCGGCCACTTCTGGCATGGCCCTGATAATGTGACGGCTGCTGGTAACTGTACAAGCAGAGGTGAGCCAGCATGAAACAGCCGCTTAGTCGTGCTGACCATGGGGACAATTCTGCACTTGAGCGTGATCCAAAAACGACCATGTTAACATCACCCCAACAGGATATAATTATGACCATGGCCAAACTAAAACTTGACCTTCACGATATTTATAATCGGGGCCAGACCATTGATGCAGAACTCAACCGCGTTATCCAGGAAGCGGTGGATAAACGGATCAAACTGGTTGAAATTATTCCCGGCAAAGGCAGCGGGCAGCTAAAGAAAAGGGTTCTGCGTTTCTTGAACCAGCCCCACATCAAAAAACTGTACCATCGTGTGGAAAAAGACGACAAAAACTTTGGACGCATCTTTGTTCATTTCAGGTTTTGAGCCAAAGACCGGGCTGCCAATAATACCACCATCGACAAAAGCAAGGCCATGCTCGGCCATCATTTGCTCCAGGCGCACGGCCCACTGCGGTGAATCTGTAGCCAATCCGGCCGCTAGTCTCTAATCTGGCATGCTCAACGCCGGGTACGGCCGCATTGTACAGTCCGCCTCCGGCCACCACTTTTGCACCTGCCGTTTAACTGTTTCGGCGGCCTCGGTCCAGGCCGGCAACACCATACACCGGGGATATAGCGCAGGCGAGTCGTCCTCTTCTTGCTCCCTCTCCAGCCTGCTGCTATCATGCCTGTCTATGAGCAACCTGACCAAGACTACCTATCTCTCCTACAGCCAATGTGCCAAAGCATTCTGGCTTACCTCCCACCAATCTCATCTGGCCGCTCCACCCGATCCGGCCAGCCAACGCCGTCTGCGCGCCGGACAGCAAGTGGATCAATTGGCACGGGCAGAATTCCCCAACGGCCGTCTCATCCCTTACCGTCCCCACCCCCAAGCAATGGCCGAACTGACCGCCCAGGCCATCGCCGAAGGCAACGACACTCTCTTTCAAGCCACCTTTGCCCCGGCCGGCATGCTCGTTAAAGTGGACATTCTTACTCCAATTGAAACAGACCCAACGGACCCTACCATTGGCTGGCATCTCATCGAAGTTAAATCCGGCACCAGCTACAAACCGGAGGAACACCTGCCGGACGTGGCCTTTCAGGTGTACGTTTTGCAGCAGGCCGGGTTAGTGATCACACAGGCCAGCTTGATGCACCTGAACCGCGACTACCGCCAGCGTGCCGCTGACGAGGCCCAACCCGACCAGAACGATCTGTTTCGCCTGACCGACATCACCGAAGAGGTACTGGGCTATTTACCCCAGGTGGTCGAGGCTGTGACCCACATGCGGCAAACGGCCGTTTTGCCCCACAGCCCGGAGGTATCAATCGGCCGTCACTGTAAAAAGCCTAACCAATGCCCCTTTTACGACCATTGCTGGCAGGATGCAAATGGCTGGACCATTTACGACATTCCTTACCTGAAACGACCGCAAGAGGAAGCGTTGGCAGCCGCCGGCATCCGCGATGTGGTCGATATTCCCCCCGATTTTTCCCTGGGCCACAAGCGGGCTGCCGCCTTTGTGGCCTGCGTCAAGGAAGCGCAAATCGACATTGAGCGGGAGGCGATTCAGGCCAGGTTAGATGAACTGGTTTACCCGCTTTATTTTTTCGACTTTGAGACCATCGACTACGCCGTGCCCCTCTTCGACGGCTGCAAACCTTACCAGCAGGCCCCTTTCCAATATAGCTGTCACATCTTGACCCAGACCGGGACGCTCCACCACCGTGACTATCTGCACACGTCCACCGAAGACCCACGCCGGCCCCTGGTCGAATCTCTGCTGGACCACATCGGCCCCAGCGGCCATCTGGTAGCCTACAACATCAGCTTTGAGCGGGCCGTTTTGCACCACCTGGCCCGCCAGTTTCCCGAATACGGCGACCGGCTGCGTGACATGGCCGACCGGCTGTGGGATCAACTGGCCATTTTTCGCCGGCATTACCGGCATCACGGTTTTGCCCGCTCCAATTCGCTCAAGGCAGTACTGCCGGTGGTAGTGCCCGAATTGAGTTACCGGTCGCTGGTGGTGCAAAACGGGATGGAGGCCCAGGTGGTGTGGGAGAAGATGCTCGCCTGCACCGATGCGGCGGAAAAGCAGCGGCTGGTGACTCAGCTACGCAACTATTGCCACCTGGATACGTTGGCGATGGTGAAAATTCATGAAGCCTTATCTAGTCTGTGAGCGGTAGGGTAATCCATTGAACGATTCATCAGCTACAGTAGTTTTCTACTTGCAGCACCTCCTGATATATCTGCTGCTGCCGCCGGCAGTCACCACAACAAATTTCGGCAATAGACGGCCGTTCATAACCCAACTCGTGCAAGAGGTTGGCACGCTGGTAGATTGTCTGCCGGTTGGTACGGGCAAACGGCCGTTCCGGTTGGGTAATATGGTAGTTCATGTCACCACGTACACGTCGCGCTCATCGACCAGATCAAATCCGAGCTTTTCGGCCGTAGCCACAGACGGCCGATTGCCCGCCCAACAAATCCAGCCGATGTCATAAACGCCCTGAGCAAGCGCCCGGTCGATAAACGCCCGCGCCATCAGGGTGGCCAGACCGCGCCGCCGGAACGGTTCGGCCGTGGCAATACCGATTTCGCAGCGTGGGCCACTGTTGTATTCCGACAGGCACCAGCCCACGATCTCATTCTCGTGCAGCAGGCAAACACCGAAACTCTGGGCCAGAAAATCGCCGATAGACGGCCGTTCCGACACCATCTCCTCGGTCAGATAAGCCATATTTTGAATGCGCCCATCGGCCAGCAAGGCGGCATCCACGTGCAAAACCAGCCCCTCCAGGCCGGATTGCGCTTTTTCGTATAGCACAACACTTTGCCACCAATCGGCCATCTGCTGCCTCGCATCGCAACGGCCGTCCACTTCCCGAGAGCCTCCCTTTTGCGTGATCATCCTGCAAAACCGCCCCAGGTCCTCCCGCCACAAGTGCTTGGAAGCGGCGTCGCGGATTTCCGCCGCCGCTTTTCTGTAAAGTTCGGCCTTGTCCGTTTCTCCGAACACGCTGCAAAAAAGGGAAGCC
>JAWOIM010000503.1:0-6085 GCA_046484685.1 Chloroflexota bacterium
CCGCGGCTGACGTGCAGCAGCAGTTCCGGCACGTAGAGCAGCGTTGAGGAAATCTTGTCGGCAATCGTTTCGGTGGGGTGGAAGTGACCGGCATCCAGGCAGAGCAGTTTTTGTCGGGAGGCGGCATAGCCCAGGTAAAATTCGTGGGAGCCGACCACGTAGCTCTCTGAGCCAATGCCGAACAGCTTACACTCGACCGCGTCCAGATTGTGGGCCGGATCCAGTTCCTGGGCGAATACCTGGTCTAGCGATTCCAATAGTCGTTGGCGGGGGGTGGCCCGGTCTACGGGTGTGTCCTTGTAGCCATCGGGAATCCAGATGTTGGTAACGGCCGTTTTCTCCAATTCCCGCCCAAAATAGGCTCCAATCTCCCGGCTGGCAAGGCAGTGCTCAATCCAGAACCGGCGAGTGCCGGCATCCGGGTGAGACAGGGTAAAACCATCGTCGGCCAGGGGGTGGGAGAAGCAGGTGGGGTTAAAATCAAGTCCGCGCCCTGTTTCTTTGGCCCATGCTACCCAGTTGGCAAAATGCGCCGGCCGAATCTCGTTGCGCGGGATTTTTTGGTCGGTTTCCAAGTAGATGGCGTGTAAATTCAGACGGTGATTACCGGGAATAAGGCTGTAGGCTTTGTCTAGGTCCTGGCGCAGTTGAACGGCCGTTCTCGCCTTGCCCGGATAATTGCCCGTAGCCATAATGCCGCCGCTCAGGCCCCGCTCCGGGTCTTCGAAACCGCCGACATCATCCCCCTGCCAACAGTGCAGGCTGATGGCAATCTGGGCCAGTTTTTGCAGAGCCGCACCGGTATCAACGCCCAATTCGGCGTATCTTTCTTTTGCCAGTTCATATGCTGCCTGCACTTGTTTGCTCATTTTCTGTCTCTTGCCTCAAAATTCGTGGGCGTCTCCGCTGTTAGTCGAGATGGAATACCTCTTCCAACTCCTGAAAGGATTCATCGGGCCTCACGTTCTCTTCAAAATAGGGCGCCATGAATTCCTGCCAACGGCCGTTTACTTCCGTCTCTTCCATCAGAGCCTGGGCGTGGGCCAGACTGTAGGGTGTCTCAAAATAACCAAACAGCAGGCCATCTGCACGCAGGAAAAGCGTGTAATTCTGCCAGCCGGAGTCCCGCAGCGCCTGCTGCATCTCGGGCCAGACATGTTGGTGATGCTGTTTGTATTCTTCCAATTTATCCGGCTTAACTTTTAATAGGAAACCGACACGCTTCATCAAGGCCTTCTCCATGGTAAGGTTGAACAGATGGGCGCGGGGACTGCCCCGCGCCCATCTGTCGAGTTATTGTTTAGAAATCAAAGTCGTTGATATTGTCGGCGCTAAAGATGGTAGGCAGTCCCAGGAGAACCGTGCCGTCATCGGCAACGGTGTAGGAACCCAGCTTACCCGCCTCGAACGTATCACCAGGTTGGCCGGCGATTTCACCCGTGGCGATGGCATGGAGGGCATAAATAGCCAGATAGCCCAGATCGCCGGGATTCCAGAGGGCGAACTGCGGGGCAGCGCCACTGTTGACATATTCACGCATCTGGTTGGGTGTGCCCAGGCCGGTAACGAACACTTCGCCGACACGATCCGCATCTTGTACGGCGCGGGCAGAAGCAGCAATGCCGACGGTGGTGGGGGAGATGATAACCTTGAGGTCAGGGTAAGTCTGCATTAAGCCAATGGCTTCATTGTAGCTCTTTTCGTCCTCATCATCACCGTAAACGGTAGTGACCAGTTCCAGCTCTGCATATTCCGGTTTTTGCAGTTCCTCTTCCATAAGCGCTATCCATTCATTCTGGTTGGGTGCCGTGGAGGTAGCGCTGAGGATGGCAATCTGGCCCGCACCGCCGGCCAGATCGGAAGCCATCTGAACCTGGACAGAGGCAATGCCTTCAGATTCTGCCTGGTTGATGTGCACAGTACGGCCGCCGGGGGCAATGGATGAGTCCCAGGTAACAACGGGAATGCCACTGTCTAGCGCTTCCCGGCCGGTTGGCACCAGGGCGTCGGCGTCATTGGCAGAAATGGCCAGGCCGTCTACATTCTGGGCGATCAGCGAGTTGAGCAACTGGATTTGCTCCGTGGCGTCGGCCACGGCCGAACCCTGGTAGGTGACGGTCACGCCCAGCTCGGCGGCCGCTTCCTGAGCGCCTGCGTTGCCGGTGTCGAAATAGGGATTACCCAGATTCTTGGGCACCAAAACGTAGTTGCCGCCGGGCGCTGCCGGTTCTTCGACTGCGGGTTCTTCCACGGCCGGTGCAGCGGGTGCCTCAGCCGGTTCAGGTGTCGTGTCGCCGCCACAGGCGGCCAGGGCCAGTACCATGACCATTGATAAAAGTAGGGGAAGTAACAGTTTCTTCATTTTATATCTCCTCTCCTTCTCCGTTAGGAAAAGTATCGAATGATTGATTTAGTAAAAACAGCGTCTTGTAAACGGTTGTTGTCAGTACGTTTTTCAGCGATAAATAGAATCACCTCCTTACGTGTTTATGGCGTCAAAAGCGGAACGCGTGACGAAAAGAAAAACCAGATAAAGAAAGCCATCGCGGCCACCATGCTTGCGGCAGCCACGACTGTGCTGCGACGGACCTGCCCTTCCTGTCGTGATAGCTGGCGGGTAACATTGGGCAGCAAGATAGAGATAATCAGCAAGAGGCCGACGGCGATGCTTTGTACCTGCCCCTGCACGTTCACCAGCCCCATGCCAAAGCGCATCAGGCCAATAAGAATCAAGGCCAGAACGGCGCCAATCATGGAGCCACTGCCGCCAAAGATGTTGATACCACCAAGAACAGTGGCTGTGATAACTGACAATTCCAGGCCGGTGCCGACGTCAGGGCGAGTGCTGCCAAAACGGGCAGCGATAATAATCCCGGCCAGGGCCGACATCAAGCCGGAGAGCATAAAAATAATCATTTTCACCCGCGCCACCGGGACGCCGGCATAACGGGCCGCTTCTTCGTTGTTGCCGATGGCGTATAGATAACGGCCGAAGACCGTCTTGTGCAAAACCAGGCCAAAAAGTATGGCCAGGACAATTAAGATAATGGCCGAAACCGGAAAGCGCATATCGCCCAATGTGCCCTGTCCGAGATAGGTAAAAGAGTCCGGATAGCCGCGGGCAGCCTGATCACCCAACAGGGCATAGGCAATGCCCCGATAAAAAGCAAAGGTGCCCAGCGTTACCACCAGAGAAGGCAGTCTGAGCCGTGCCACCAGGACCCCATTAAACGCGCCGGCCAACAGGCCCAGGAGCAGCGCCGCTCCGGTCGCTACCCAGATATTGACCCCTTGAAGGTGCAGGTAGCCAAGGAAAGAGGCACACATGGCCATCATCGAGGCCACAGACAGATCGATATTGCCGGTAATAATGATGAAGGCCATGGGCAGAATCATGAGGCCCATCTCTACAAAGTCAGAGGTGGCCCGCATCAGGTTGCGCGAGTCTAAGAAAAAGGGAGAAAGCCGCGAATTAACGATGATGACCAGGATGATCAGGGCCACCAGCAGCCACTCCCAACGCAGGAAGAACGCTTGCAGTTGCTGCCGGGAGATGGTTGTTTTCGTGCTGTTGCTCTCGTTAGAAGTGGTACTCATGATTACGCTCCTGGTCCACCCAGCTTCTGCAAACGACGGAGAATGGCTGAATCGACGATGACCGCAGCCAGAATCAGCAAGCCCTGGGCCGCAAGCTGCCAGAAGGGTGAGATGCGTACCATGATCAGGGCATTTTGGATTGTGCCCAACAGGAAGGCGCCCAGGATAACGCCGATAACGGACCCGCTGCCGCCAAAAATGTTGACACCGCCGACAACGGCTGCGGCCACCGTTTGCAGTTCAAACCCCAGGGCTGTATTGGTCTGGGCTGATTCGAAACGGGAAGCCCAAAGTACAGCGGCCAGGCCGGCCAACAAACCGGAGATGACATAGACCATAAAAATGGTGCGCTGTACCGGAATGCCGGCCACGTTGGCCGCCTCAGGATTACTGCCCACGGCATAAATATCCCGTCCGGGACGAGTGTAGTTGAGGAAGAAGTAGACGGCCAGGATGACCACGGCGGCAAAGAGAATAATGTTTGGTATGCCCAGGGGGTCTGCCTTGGCCAGTGCCCGGTAGCCGGCCGGCATTTGAAAGGAATTGATCCAGGTGCCACCGCTGTACAGAAAGACCATACCACGATAGACGCTCAAGGTACCCAGGGTGGCGATAATGGGCGGCACTTTACCGATGGTGATGATGAGGCCGTTAAAGCTGCCCAAAATGGCGCCCAACACCATGCCCAACAAAATGGCCAGCGGCGGCGACACAAACGGGAAGGCCACCACCGTAAAAGAGACCATCATGGCTACCAGGCCAATCATGGAGCTGACCGACAGGTCAATGCCGCGTGTAATGATGACCATGGTCTGCCCCAAAGCCACTATAGAGAGAATCGAGATGTTGAGCAAAATGTTGCGGAAGTTGGTGGTCGTGAAGAAGGTCGGGGTATCCAAAGAGACGATAACGATAAGCAGGAGGATAAAGATGATGATGCTCAGTTCACGGAATCTGACCAGCGTCATAAACAGACTGCGCGATTCTTGTGTTTTGGGGACAGTTGCGTTCACAATTAGTGTACCTTTAGTTTGGCGAAACGGCCGTGGCTGAGGCCATGATTTTTTCTTGGGTGGCCTCAGATCGCGTGTACTCGCCCGTGATGTGGCCTTCGCGCATTACCAGAATGCGGTCGCTCATGCCCAATATTTCCGGCAGCTCGGACGAGATCATCAGGATGGCCACTCCCTGATTGGCCAGGTCGCTCATCAACTGGTGCACGGCCGCTTTGGTGCCCACGTCAATGCCCCGTGTCGGTTCGTCCAGGATGAGAATACGCGGCTTGGTCTCTAGCCACTTGGCCAGGACCACTTTTTGCTGGTTGCCGCCGGAGAGTTCGCTGGCTTTTTGGCCGATGCCCGCACTTTTAACTTCCAGCTTGCGGGCGGCTGCGGTCGCGACCTGTTTGGCGGCCCGCTCGCGCATCCAGCCGCCGGCCCTGGTGAAGCGTGAGAGAATGGGCAGCGTAATATTGGCGGCAATGCTCATTGGCAATACCAGCCCATGATGCTGCCGGTCTTCGGGGACAAAGGCCAGACCCAGCTTCATGGCCTGCCGCGGATTATGAATGGCCACTTCCTGATCTGCAATGGCAATGGTGCCCGCGCTCACCGGTTGAATGCCAAAAAGGGCGCGAGCCACATCGGTGCGTCCGGCGCCGATTAAGCCGGCCACGCCCAGAATTTCACCGGCACGCAGGGCAAAGCTGACGTTTTCAAATTTGCCGGGTGCCGTCAGCCCTTTTACTTCCAGCAATGTGTCACCGAGGGGTGCAGTCTGTTTAGGGAACAGCTCATCAACCGCGCGACCCACCATCATCTGGATCAGTTCCCCGGTTTTTACGCCGGCCAGATCCCGCGTGCCCACATAATTGCCGTCACGCAAGATTGTCACCCGATCGGCCACGGCAAACAGCTCTTCGAGGCGGTGGGAGATAAAGATAACGGCCGTTCCCGCCTGGCGCAGTTGGCGGGAATAGCTTCTAGACCTAAACCATATGCTATGGCGTTCACACATGTTGATTTACCTGAGGAGTTTTCTGCACGAATAATATTCAGGCCATCGCCTAATGGAATTGAGCACTCGAACTTTCCTCCATTTGTATTCACTGAAATATGAAGGTTGTCTATCTTCAAACCAAGCACTATAACAACCCCCCTGTTAACTCCTTAACTTTCTGATCTGTTAGCTTTTTTCCATTCCTTCTTAGATAATCCAATTCAGATTCCATAATTTCGTTTTGTACAAGCAGCGAATATAACTCGTCACTGTTCTTAGTCATGTATATCCGACCGTCTTCTAATTTTATAAATTCTTTTGCTAAAGCGAACTCAACTGCTTTATATGTAGCAGTGTCAACTGATACCAAGGGGATATCTTTCGACCTATTATTAAGAAACTCCTCATATTCATTCCATCTATTTTTTCTGATAAGCATCCAGACCAAAATATTTACTTTTTTCATATCCAGGTATCGCTTATTACCACC
>JAWOIM010000543.1:0-6949 GCA_046484685.1 Chloroflexota bacterium
GCCGGCGAGCCCCTTCGGCTCGGCCACATCGGTGAAGGCGAGGTCCGCCGTGATCCCGCCGTCCGGACTCGCCACCCGGCGCGCATCGCTTGTCACTGTCGCCATTGCATTCCCAGAGGCTCGCAAGCGTGCCGGCGAGGCCGCCTTGCTGGTTGATCCCCAGAATACGGCCGACATTGCCGAGGCCATCTACCAGGTTTGTCATGATGCAGCCCTGCGGCAAACGCTGTCGGCACGGGGACTGGCCCGCGCCAAACGCTACAATTGGGACGACTGCGCCACCCAAACCCTGGCGATTTTGCAGGAAGCGGCAGACCATGCTGAATGAAAGCTCATCGTCTATCGTCCGTGGTCGGTCGTCATCATCCAAGCCGGTAAATGTGGCTGACTTTTTTACGGGGTCAGGGTTGATTGCCGTGCCCCATATGGATGATGAGGTGCTGGGCTGCGGCGGCACGATGGCCCTGCTGCCGGACAAGGCAGCCTGGCATGTCGTGTATGCCAGCGACGGGTTGGGGTCGCCGGAACCGGTGCGACCGCAGGATCATGTCTCACCCGACTTGGGCCAGATTCGCCAGACGGAGGCGCAGGCGGCTTTAGCAATGTTAGGTATGCCGAAGGAGAACACACATTTTTTGAATTTGCCCGACGGCCGTTTACACTCCTATCAACCTGCCTTGCGCCAGGCTTTGGCCAATCTGGTAGCCGAATGGCAGCCCGACCACCTGCTGGTCCCTTTCCGCTACGACCGTCACCCGGACCATCTGGCCCTGAATCAGGTCGCCACGCAGTTGGTTACCGCAGGGGTGTTCCAGGGGGCGCTGACGGAATATTTTGTCTATCATCAGTGGCGGCTGCTGCCGGCCGGCGACGTGCGTGCCTATATTCGGCCGGACCTGCTGCGTAGGGTGGAAATAACGGCCGTTTCCCGGCAAAAACGGGCCGCCCTTGACTGCTTCAAGAGCCAGACCACCCGCTTTTATTCCTGGCAGGCACGGCCCAATCTGACGCCGGAACTGCTGGCTGAGGTTAGCCGGCAGCCGGAACTGTTTTTGCGTTATGACAAAAAGTTGGCGGGAACGGCCGTTTTCGACCGCGCCGTGCCCTGGATACGCATCGCCCACCGGTTGGAACCCTTTCTCAAGAAGCGCAAAGACCGGCTGCTGGCCTGGTGGCGGCGCGGGAGCGCGACAAATGAGTAAGTTAAAATCTCACCGCCAAGACGCCAAGAACGCCAAGAAAACTGGCAAATCTTTGCCACCTTCGCCTCTTCGCGCTAAAAGGTTTTCAAGATGACTGGTTTGCAACGGCCGATTCGTGTGCTTATGTTTGGCGGCGGGCCGGTATTAGAGCCGGACGTCAAGCAGTTTTTGGTGCGGCTGGCGGCCCATCCCGACATTGAATTGCTGGGCGCTTTTTGCCAATCCGGCCGGCAAGGGTTGGGGGCCGTGGTGGCTGATTTGTGGCGGCGGCGGGGCTGGTTGGCCGGGCCACTGCTGGGACTGCACCTGCTGGAACGAGCCGGGCCGTGGCTGCGCCGGCCCCGGACGGAATGGACAGTGCGGCGAGAATTGGGCCGGCTGAGGGACCGTATCCATTTTGTGCCCGACATTCATGACGAAGCGGTCCTGGCCCAGGTGCGGGCGCTGGCTCCCGATTTGGGTCTGATTTATGGCAGCCCTATCCTGAAACCGGCCCTTTTTAACATCCCGACCTACGGCACGCTGGGCATCCATCACGGTCAGGTCCCCCAATACCGGGGCAAGAAGACAACCTTTTGGGCCATGGCCAACGGTGAACCGGTGGCCGGCGTGACCATCCAGAAAATCAACGCCGGCCTGGATACGGGGGAAATTGTCAACAGCGGGAGTGTGCCCATAAACAGCCGTTCCTACCGGGCCGTCTGGCATGATTTAGTGAAGTTGGGGCTGGATTTATACATCAAGTCGATTCTGCAGGTGCGGGCGGGAACGGCCGTGTACCGGCCCCAGACCGGCCCCCAAGGCAAGCTGTATCGCGACCCGAAACCAACCGATATTGTTCGCTTCTGGTGGCGTCGGATTCGGTGTTTGTTTGGGACGTGGACGTGGACGTGGACGTGAAACGTGAAGCGTGAAGCGTGAAGCGTGGACGTGATGCGTGATGCGTGATGCGTGAAAAGCCCTCACGCATCACGTTTCCTGCGAGGGACTGGTAAAGGAACAGAAATAATGAACCCGCGTGTCTTGATTGTCATCCCGGCCTATAACGAAGAGAAGACAATTGCCGCCGTTATTGAAGGGCTGCGCCGGGCTGCCCCCGATTATGATCGGGTGGTGGTCAATGACGGAGCCAGAGATAACACCGGCCAGGTTGTGGCCTCCCTGGGCGAAAAGCAGTTGTGGCTGCCCTGTAATCTGGGGTATGGCAACGCCCTGCAAACAGGATTGAAGTATGGTTTGCAAAGCGGCTATGAGATCATCGTTTCCTTTGACGGCGACGGCCAGCACCGGGCCGAAGATGTGCAGCCGGTGGTAGCGGCGCTGTTGGACAGCGGGGCTGATGTGGTGATAGGGTCGCGCTATTGTAACGGCCGTACCTACAACAGTCCCCTCGGTCGCAAATTGGGGCAAATTCTCTTTTCCCGGTTGACACGGCTGCTAATCGGCCAGCGCATATACGACACCACCTCCGGCTTCAAGGCGATGCGGGCGGCGGCCTGTGCCATGGTAGTCAGCGGCGTCTTTATGGATTTCCATACCGAAAGCCTGGTTCATCTCAGTATGGCCGGTTTTAAAATTGTTGAACATCCGATCACTGTTCATGAGCGGGAACACGGCCGTTCCATGCACTCCCTTATCAGCGTTTTCGCCTACCCGCTGCAAACGCTGCTGCTGACGGTAGTGGCCCTGGTCGATTCCCTGCTCAACCGGAGGACCTCATGAGTTTACAAGGTGTTTTACTGCTCGATCTGTTTGGCCTGCTCTTAATTGTGCTGCTTATCAACCTGGTGCGTACCCGCAAGCTGCATCCCGGTTTTGCCGTTATCTGGCTGCTGGCCACCGGTCTGATGATTCTGATCATCTCCATTCCGCCGCTGATGATGGGGGTTACGCGGGCGGTAGGGGCCACCTTCCCCGCCTCAGCCATGACCCTGCTGGCCTTTGTCCTGGTGTTTGCTATGCTGATCTTTTTCAGTATGCAGTTGTCTCTTCTCTCCACCCGGCAGGTGGAAATGGCCCAGAAAATAGCGCTGGCAGAGTTGGCCGAGCAGGAGCGCAGGCAAGAGGACAATTAGACATTCGAATGCGTGAAACGTGAAACGTGATGCGTGACGAGAGTTTGCGAAGCCCATCACGTTTCACGCCAGAACTTTAATGAAACCATTGTCTACTCCCCGTATCTGCTTATTGACTGAGACCTATTACCCCGTTGTTGGCGGCGGCGAGACGCAGGCCCGCAGCCTGGCCGAGGGATTGACGGCGCAGGGCTGGCAGGTGTTGGTTCTCACCCGCCGCTCTGACGCCAGTTTGCCCCGCCAGGAGATGATTGGCGGGGTGCCGGTTTACCGCCTTTGGCCGAGTGGGACGGCCCACTGGAAAAAGTGGGGGCTGCTGCTGAGCAGCGGAACGGCCCTGTGGCGGCTGCGGCGTGAATACGACTTGATTTTTGTCTCCGGTTTTCGCGTGGTGGGCATAACGGCCGTTCTGCTGGCCAACCTGCTGCGCAAACGGGTCATTCTCAAAGCCGACAGCCTGGGCGAGATGTCGGGCAGTTTTTTTGCCGGGGGGCTGGCCCGTTTTGGTCTGCGTCCCGGTTCGCTGCCTTTCCGCGCTTTCCTGGGGCTGCGCAACCGGATTTTGCGCCGGGCGGATCGGTTTGTGGCCATTTCGACCGTCGTGGCCGAGGAATTGCTCGCCCATCCCGTTTCTGACGAGCGGATTGAACGTATTCCCAACAGTGTGGATATCGGCCGTTTTCATCCCGTCAGCCCCCAGAAGAAGCAAGCTCTACGGCAGCAGCTTGGTTTACCGTTGGAGGCGCAAATTGTTGTTTTTAGCGGCCGGCTGGTTTCATACAAAGGGCTGCCCCTGCTGCTAAAGGTATGGCGCGACCTGCAAACCCGATTTAGCCAGGCTTCCCTGCTCCTGGTGGGGTCGGGCGGGCTGGATATTGACAACTGCGAGGCTGAACTGCGCCAATATGTGGCCGGCCACCGGCTTGAAACGAGCGTCTTGTTCAGCGGCAGTGTAAGCAACGTGGAGGATTATTTACAGGCGTCCGATATTTTTGTCTTTCCCACTGAGAATGAGGCCTTTGGTATTTCGCTGATTGAAGCAATGGCCTGTGGGCTGGCCGTGATTGGCACGGCCGTAGGCGGGGTGCAGGATATTTTAGAAAACGGCCGTACCGGACTGCTTATTCCGCCCGGTGACTTTGAGCCGTTAGCCGCCTCGCTTACCCGACTGCTCGCCGACGCCCACCTGCGCCAACGGCTGGGGACGGCCGCCCGGCAGCAGGTTGAAGCCCGTTACAGTCACGACCAGGTCATCCGGCGTTATGCCAATCTATTCGGGATACCCTGGCAAAATTGCTGCTAACAGTTTGTCGAAGAATCCCATTTTGTAGCCGAGGTATCCTTACCTCGCCTCTGGGGAACGCGGTAAGAAACTAAATTTGCGGGGTGGTTCGTAGTGACCGCTTTAGCGGTTAGACGGCTAAACATGTGCTGAGCGCAGCCGAAGTAGCCGTTACTACAAACCCTCAAAATCATAAATTCTGGGTACTAGTGCAGCATGGCGTAAATAACGCAGCAGTTATAAGGGCTACCTTACGAGAAGCTATCTCTTCTTACTTCTGCCTCCTTCTGCCTTTGTGTACTAGATTGGTCCAATTTCGATAGCTAATTATGATGCAACCCTTATTGATACGCGCCGCCGCCCTTGCCAATCAGCCCCGGCTGCCCCAGCTCTTAACCGCTGCCTTCTGGCTGCTGGCGCTGGCCCTGGGCGCAGCGCACACCTGGGCGGCTGTCAGCAGCCACTCGATGAATGCCGATGGCATCGTCTATCTGGACATCGGCGATGCCTATATGCGTGGCGATTGGGCCACGGCCGTTAACCCCGTCTGGAGCCCGCTCTATTCCTGGCTGTTGGGGCCGGTCATGGCTGTATTCAGACCAACAATGCAGTGGGAATTTGCCCTGGTGCATCTGCTCAACTTTGCCATCTTTGTCCTGGCCCTCCTTTGCTTCTCGTTCTTCTGGCGGCAGTTAGGCCGCTGGCGCGAGCAGACCCTGTCCGGCGACACGCTGCCGCTGCCCGCCTGGGCCTGGGTTTCGCTTGGTTACGCCCTCTTTATCTGGATCACGCTCAGTCTCATTGCTGTCTGGGCCGTCACGCCCGATATGCTCATGGCCGCTCTTGTTTTTGTGGCTGCCGGGCTGATTGTACGCCTGCGCCTGGGCGCCACACCACGGCCCACCTTCCTGCTCCTCGGCCTTGTGTTGGGCCTGGCCTATTTGGCCAAAGCGGTTATGTTCCCCCTGGCCTTCCTCTTTTTACTGGTGGCCTGGCTCACACCAGCCCGACCGCGCCGGTCCGCACCGGCGGCCGTTGGCGGACTGCTGCTATTCCTGCTCATTAGCCTGCCCTATGTGGCGCTCATTTCCCGTGCCCAGGGCCATTTTACCTTTGGCGAAGCGGGAACCATCACCTACTTGCGTTACGTGCAGGGCATTCCCTACCCCCACTGGCAGGGGGAAACGGCCGAATTTGGCCAGCCCCACCATCCCTCCCGGCAGGTATTTGAGAATCCGCCCCTGTATGAGTTTGGCGAGCCGATTGGCGGCACCTATCCCATTTCCCACAACCCGATCTATTGGTACGCCGGGGCCGAGGCCTCGTTTGACCCGGCGGCCCAGGGGCGGGTCTTGTTGGCCAGCGCTCTCTTTTATTTTGATCTGTTTGGTCGAGAGCAGGGAGCGCTGCTGCTGGGGGTGCTGCTGCTTTTGTTGTTCAGCCGTTTGCAACTGAGGTCGGTAACGGCCGTTGTGCAACAATGGGGGTTGTTACTGCTGGCTCTAGCCGCCTTTGGCCTCTATGCCCTGGTCTACGTGGAAGGCCGCTATATTGGTGTCTTTGTCCTGCTCTTTTGGGCCGATTTGCTGGCCACTATCCGCCTGCCTCGTTTTCCGCTGGCCCCCCGTTTGCTGTCCGGCGTCAGCCTGCTGCTACTGCTCTTCCTCCTGGCTACTACAGCCGCTTTTAACCTGGCGGGATACGGCCGTTTATCCCCCACCGCTCTCCCCGGAACAGTGGCAGCCCAGCCTCCTACCTGGCCCGGTGAAGTAGCCGACCATCTACACCAGTTGGGCGTGGAGCCGGGGGAAAAGGTTGGTGTTATTGGCTATGCCTTTGAGTCCTTTTGGGCACGCCTGGCCCGGGTGCAAATTGTGGCCGAACTGTTTGAATGGCAGGCGGACCCCTTTTGGCTGGGGGAGCCTGCTTTTCAAGAAGAGGTATTGGCCCAATTTGCCGCCGCCGGGGCCAGCGCGGTGGTAGCCGAGTACGTGCCGGCTTATGCCCATCTACCCGGCTGGCATCAGGTCGGCAGCTCCAACTTTTATATTTACCTGTTAGACGAACCTTGAGGGGACTAAGTAACGAGGATTAAATAACCTACGGAACTTCAGAGTGTCATGCCCCCACCTTCGTGAGGGCAGGCTCTGCCCCCGCCTACGCGAGGGCAAACTGAAGGCAGGTATCTACTCCTCCAAAAACATGGATTCCCGCCGGAGTTTATCCCCGCGAAGGCGGGGGCGGGAATGACGAGTCCCGCACTTAATTGAATTTTCGGTCCTTATGTTAGGGTGGCAGGGATGCAAGGTTATTAATGAATGACCTCGCCACCTCGCCACTTCGCTACTTGCCACCATTCTTAATCGATTCAATCAAACTTTGTTTCAAAT
>JAWOIM010000608.1:0-3804 GCA_046484685.1 Chloroflexota bacterium
TTGAAACGGGGCAGCCGCTGGTGATTAATGATGTGTATGTTGATGATCGCTTTTATTCGAAAGTAGACCACCAGTCGGGCTTTAAAACGCGCTCGATGGTTTGTATTCCCCTCCAGGTAGAAGAGCGAATTATCGGTATTTTACAGGCTATCAATAAACAGGACGGCAACTTTAGCGATAACGATCTGCGGCTGCTGCAGGCGATTGCCGGTCCTTTGGCCGCTGCTATTGAGAATGCCAACCTGCACGCAGATGTAATTGCCGAAAAGCGCCGTATTGAAACAATTTTTGCCAATATGTCAGAAGGGTTGCTAACGGTAAATGCTGACGGCTATATTACGCAGGCGAATGATTCATTAATGACCATTCTGTCCGGCGGGCAGGAGCCAGGTGATTTATATGGTACACGCGCCAAAGATGTGATTCATCTCAAAAAGGGCAGCTTTGCGAATTTTATAGAGAAGGTGCTGGCCTCTGAAGGAGAGTCACCACAGCTTGCCGTTGAATTGTGTCCTGACAAACATCTTCGGGACTGTGTACCGGTGTTAATCAGTGGCTCACCTATCTTGAAAGAGGACGGCAGCGTCGATGAAAGTATCTTTGTCTTTAGCGATCTGCGCCAAATTCGTGAAGTGGAACGGATGCGAGACGACTTTTTTCACGGCATTGTCCATGAGCTGCGTACACCGCTGGCCACTATCTTGATGTATGCCCGAATGCTGCGCAGTGGCAAGGCGAAAGAACAGGAAAAAGCCGATCGTTTCTTGGGCGTCATTGAACGGGAAAGTGATCGACTGCAAAAGATGGTGCGCCAGATGTTAGAGGTGGCTAAACTGGAAGCACGGGAGCTGCAGCGCAGCCAGGAACCGATTGCCCTGAATCCTATTTTTGAAGATATGCTGCCGCCGCTGGCCGATTTGGCCATAGAAAAGGGGCTGCTCTTCCGCCAGCGAATTGAACCTGATTTACCACCGGTTTATGGGAATGCCGAGACACTTTACCTGATTTTTAAAAATCTGGTGGAAAATGCCATTAAATTTACATTGGCCGGATCGGTGCGTGTAGATGCCCGCCAGGTAAATGGCAGCATTCAATTTGAGGTGACAGATGAAGGGATTGGCATTCCCAAACCGGCGCTGCCCAATCTATTCAAGCGGTTTTACCGCACCCAAAATGCAGTCGAACGGGGCATTGCCGGTACCGGCCTGGGCCTTTACATGGTCAAAGAGAATGTTGAGAATTATAATGGAACTATTGAGGTGACCAGCACTGAAAATGAAGGGACAACCTTTACGGTGCGGTTTCCCATAGTGGATATTTGACATGGAAAAACGACAAGTATATCTCGATCATGGCGCATCGACGCCGGTGCAGCCGGCTGTCATTGACGCCATGCGGCCGTTTTGGGCCGATGAATATGGCAACCCGTCATCGCATCATGCCTTTGGGCGGCGGGCCAGCCAGGCCCTGGAAGAGGCACGGCGTACTATCGCTGACCTGCTTCAGGCCCGGCCGGATGAAATTATCTTTACCGGCTGTGGGTCAGAGAGTGATAATCTGGCCCTGCGTGGTGTTATGCTGGCAGCACGGGCCGCCGGTCGAGGCAATCATTTTATTATCAGCGCCGTGGAACACAGCGCAATTTTACAAACAACCGAACAGTTGGTAGACTTCATGGGGTTTGAGGCGACAGTGCTGCCCGTGGATGAATACGGCCGTATTTCCCTCACCGATCTCCAGGCCGCTATCCAACCTGACACAGTGCTGATCAGCATCATAGCCGCCAACAATGAAGTGGGAACCCTGCAGCCCATTGAAGCCATTGGTCAATTGGCCCGCCAACGGGATATTTTATTCCATACCGACGCCATCCAGGCCGCCACCACCTCCCCCTGGAATATGGGCACGCAGCCGATCGACCTGATGAGCCTGGCCCCCCATAAATTTTACGGTCCCAAAGGGGTGGGTATCCTCTATGTCCGTCAAGGCGTAGAGGTGATGCCGGTGCTGACCGGGGGTAGTCATGAAAACGGCCGTCGGGCGGGTACGGCCAATGTGGCTTTTGCCGTTGGGGCAGCCGCAGCCCTGGAATTTTGTCTGCGTGACCAGGCAGCCCACATCGCCCATTACCAACAGTTGCGCGACCGGCTGATTGACGGATTGTTGGCCACCTTGCCCCACGACTGCATACTGACCGGCCACCCCACCCAGCGCGCCCCTCATAACGCCAGCTTTGCCTTTCGGGATATAAGCGGCAATGATCTGCTGATTCACCTGGATACGGCCGGTATTGCCGCCAGCAGCGGCTCCGCCTGTAAAAGCGGCAACCCCAAACCTTCGGCCGTGTTACAGGCCCTGGGCCTGGATGATACCTGGACCAGGGGCGGGCTGCGCCTGACGGTTGGCCTTCAAAATACAAAAGATGAGATTGATTACGTATTGGCTACCATTCCGGGTATCATAGAGAAGCTTAAAAAGATTAACTTACTGTTTGCGTGAAACGTAAAACGTAACGAGTAAAAGACATTACGTTTTACGCATCACGTTTTACGTTCAAGAATTATGATGCTTTTAACCGACTTAAACCTCCATCCAAACCGCGTCGTCGTCGCCATGAGCGGCGGCGTAGACAGTTCGGTAGCCGCCGCGCTGCTGGTGGAGCGCGGCTACGAGGTCATCGGCATGATGATGCGCCTGTGGAGTGAGCCGGGCTGTAATGACGAGCCGGCCAACGCTACCGCCAACCGCTGCTGTACACCCCAGCAGATGGCCGATGCCCGCCGCATTGCCGACCAACTGCATATCCCCTTCTATGTGGTGGATGTGAAAGACCACTTTCGGCAGACAATTGTCCAATTCTTTGTGGATGAACATGCACTAGGACGCACGCCCAATCCCTGCATTGAGTGCAACCGGCAGATTCGTTTTACCTACCTACTGAACCAGGCACTGGCCCTGGAGGCCAACTATCTGGCTACCGGCCACTATGCCCGCGTACAGCAAACAGATGCCGGCTACCTGCTGCGCCAGGGAATAGACAGCCACAAGGACCAGTCGTATGTGCTGCATATGCTGACCCAGGCCCATCTGGCCCACGTGTTGTTCCCGGTTGGTGACTATACGAAGGATGAGGTGCGTGACCTGGCCCGTCGCTTTAACCTGCCGGTGGCCTCTAAAGGAGACAGCCAGGATTTATGCTTTTTGGCTGACGGTGATTACCGTCGCTTTTTGCGGCAGCACAGTGAGCAGGCCGCGCGGCCGGGCCAGATTTTAACAGAGGATGGCACGCCGCTGGGTGAGCATGAAGGGCTTTCTTTTTATACCATCGGCCAGCGCAAAGGACTGGGCATTTCGGCCTCGGAACCGCTTTATGTGGTGCGCAAGGATGTGGCCCGCAACGCCCTGGTCGTGGGACCACGCACTGCTTTGGGCCAAACACGGCTGTCGGTACGCAACGTGAGTTGGGTAGCCGGCTCGCCGCCGGCTTCCACCATTCGCGCCGCCGTCAAGATACGCTATAAGGCACAGCCGATTGCCGCCGCGATAACGGCCGTTTCTGCCACCGAAGCCCAGATTGTATTTGATGAGCCGGTAGCCGGCGCTACGCCGGGCCAGGGGGCCATCTTCTACGATGGCGATAGCTGCCTGGGTGGTGGCCTGATTGGAGACAGAGATGGATCGGGAGAAACGGCCGTGTTTGGATCGATCGTATTCTGGCAGATTCAAGAAGAAGTTCCAATTCTCTTTCTCCTGCTCCAGAAGCGGATCGATCGGTTCCATATTGAGCGCCTTACGACCAACTTC
>JAWOIM010000648.1:0-4879 GCA_046484685.1 Chloroflexota bacterium
GCATGGTTGTCGGTAAAAGCGGCCAGGTACGCATGCGCCTGGACCTCATTGTTCGTTTTGATTATGGTTGGATCGTGCCCTGGGTGGAAGAAATAGATGACGGAATCCGGATAGCCGCCGGGCCTGACTCCCTCTATTTTAGCACCGAACTCCCCTTGCAGAGCGAAAATACCGGCACGGTGGCAGAGTTCACCGTAGCAGAAGGGCAGCGAATTCCGTTTACGTTAACCTGGGCTTCTGCCTTTATGGACAGGCCGTCAAGGCTCGATCCAGAACAGAGTCTGCGCCAGACCACCGCCTGGTGGCATGAATGGACCGGTCGCTGCACGTATGAGGGTGAATGGCAGGATATGGTGGTGCGTTCCCTGATTACCCTTAAAGCGCTTACCTATGCACCGACCGGCGGCATCGTGGCCGCCCCGACAACATCTCTGCCGGAAAAGTTGGGCGGCAAACGTAATTGGGATTATCGTTACTGTTGGCTGCGCGATGCCACTTTTACCTTGTATGCCCTGATAATCGGCGGCTACACGGAAGAAGCCTCTCACTGGCGGGAATGGTTAGTCAACGCGGTAGCCGGCAGACCGGAAACGATGCATATTATGTATGGTCTGGCGGGCGAGCGGCGGCTGCCTGAACTGGAATTGGAGTGGCTGCCCGGCTATAAAGAGTCCCAACCGGTGCGTATAGGCAATGCTGCCTACGATCAGCACCAACTGGACGTCTATGGCGAGGTGATGGACGCTTTACACCTGGCCCGTCGTACTGACCTGCCCATCAGTCACGATGCCTGGCGAGTACAAAAGGGGATTATGCGTTTTCTGGAAAAGGATTGGCAGGAGCCTGATAATGGTATCTGGGAAATGCGCGGCCCCAAACGACATTTCACCCATTCAAAAGTGATGGCCTGGGTGGCCGCGGACCGGGCCGTCAAAGCGGTAGAAGAATTTGGGTTGGAGGGTCCTGTAGAAAAGTGGCGGCTTCTCCGAAAAAAAATCCACGATGAGGTTTGCGACCAGGGGTTCGATTCCGAACTAAACACGTTTGTGCAATACTATGGTGCCGAAACGGTCGATGCCAGTTTACTCATGATACCGTTGGTCGGTTTCCTGCCGGCTGATGATCCGAGGATGCTGGGCACGGTTGAAGCGATTGAGAAGGAATTGCTGGAGGATGGCTTCGTCCATCGCTATGATACCGACCTCGAAATTGACGGCTTGCCGCCCGGAGAAGGTACTTTTCTGTTATGCACTTTTTGGCTGGTTGATAATTATGCGCTGCAGGGCCGTCATGATGAAGCGCGGGCGCTATTCGAACGATTGCTTGATCTGTGTAATGATGTGGGACTTCTGGCAGAAGAATATGATCCGGCTGCGGGTCACTTTCTGGGCAATTTTCCGCAAGCCTTTTCCCATATTGGCTTGATCAACAGCGCCTGCAACCTCAGCCAGGCTGATGGGCCGGCTGTAGAACGGCGACATCAATGAGCACTCAGGCAGCTTTAATGTAACTATTAACGCTCACCGGAGAAACCGGGTTTTTAGCACATACTCATCATTAGCACACCAGAGAAAAACCCGGTTTCTGGCTTAGTAGTTACGCTTTAATTGCCATTATCACGACAAGTTGAAACGCTTCAAACTGCTTTTCCTCCCCTGCTACTTCTGGTTCACCCATCCTGGCACAGGCCTCCGCTAGTTCCTGTCGTTGTTTACTCTCATTGAGCTGCATTTTATTTACATCCTCCGTGTGAAGCTGGTTTATACGGTAAACTGGTTTCATTCTGCAACACGATTTCACCATTTTCAACGCTTACAGCGAAATAGTTTCTGAAAGTTAATTGCGACACATATTGACGTATACTGGTAGTAAAATTTGTTTATATAAGGAAAAAATTATGGCCACAACAGCCACCCGTTTGATTACTTTGATTATGCTTTTGCAGCGACAGCCTAACCAGAACGCTACCCAATTGGCTCAGGAGCTAAATGTATCGGTGCGGACGGTGCAGCGTTACATCAATATGCTGGATGAGATGGGCATTCCTGTCTATGCTGAGCGTGGTCCCTATGGCGGATATGCATTGGTGCGCGGTTATAAAATGCCGCCGTTGGTTTTTACACCGGCAGAAGCGGTCGCCATTTACCTGGGGACCAATCTCATTGAGGCAGTCTGGGGTCCCCTGTATGGGGAAAGTGCGCGGGCAGCCTTGGCCAAGCTGGACAACGTCTTGCCCGACGAGCAGCGAACCGAAGCCGCCCAGGCCCGGCGTACGTTGTGGGCGGTCGGTTTGACGCAGGCTGACCAGCGGCGTGATGGTCCTCATTTGCAAACGTTGTGGACGGCCGTTTCTCAACGCCGGATCGTAACCATGCACTACCGCAGCCGGAAGCGGCCAGAACCGTCAACCCGTAATCTCGATCCTTATCTGCTGCTCAATGCCTGGGGCCGCCAATATTGTGTCGGTTACTGTCATCTGCGGCAGGGTATGCGCACCTTCCGCATTGACCGTATCCTTGAACTCACCCTATTAGACCAGACCTTTACCATCCCGGCCGATTTTGACCTTGAGGCTTATGTGGCCAACGAACCTTACCTGCAAAACAGGGTGCAGGTGCGGCTGCATTTTGATCCCGAAGCAGCGCTCCAGGCGCTTAATAACCAGACACAGTGGGATGCGGTCGAAGTGCAGCCGGACGGTTCAATGGTGGCCACTTTTGCCATAGCCGATATAGAAGCCGCTGCCAATATCGTCATGGCTTACGGCTATCGGGCTAAGGTTTTAGCGCCTGAAGAATTGCGAGTTGTGGTGTATGAACGTGCCAGAACTATCGCAGCCCGGCAGCTTGCACCTGAATAGCAAAAGCAGAGGGAAGAAGGCAGATGTAATCAGCCATCGTCTATGGTCCGTCGTCCATTGTCCATTTACTAAGGAGACAACAATATGAAACAACAACCTGTTCATCTATTCGTTTTTACAACCCTGGCCGATTGGGAGCCTGGATTTGCCATTGCCGGCATCAATAACCCGGCCTTTCAAACAGAGCCGGGTCGGTATGCTGTTAAGACGGTTGGCCTGGATGCAAACCCGGTCAAAACAATTGGCGGCGTCACGATTCTGCCCGATATGACGCTTGACCAACTGGAGCCGGCCCAGAGCGCGATGTTGATTTTACCGGGGGGCGAGGCCTGGGATGAGGGCCAAAACAGGGAAGCGGCGGAAAAAGCCAGGGCATTCCTGGCGGCCGGTGTGCCCGTGGCAGCCATTTGTGGGGCCACAGCGGGCCTGGCTCAGGCGGGCATTCTGGATAATAAGCAGCACACCAGCAACGCGGCCGACTATTTGCAGGCAACCAATTATCAGGGAGCAGCTTTTTATCAGGACGAGACGGCCGTAACCGATGGCAATCTCATTACAGCCGGAGCAACGGCAGCCGTTGATTTTGCCTACCATATTTTTAAAAAGCTCGATCTTTACCCGGCTGAAATGTTGGCAGCCTGGTACGAACTCTTTCGTAATTAAGGAGGTTTTCCAAAATGAGTGTACAACCATTTATCATTGACGTCCCCCAGGCAGACCTGGACGACTTGCACGAGCGGCTTGAGCGCACCCGCTGGCCCAGCGAACTACCCGGTGTCGGCTGGAGCCGGGGCGCGTCGCTGGCTTACTTGCAGGAACTGGTCGATTATTGGCGCAATAAATATGATTGGCGCGAACATGAGGCTGAACTGAACCAATACCCGCAATTTATCACTGAAATCGAGGGTCAAACCATCCACTTTTTGCACGTTCGTTCGCCCGAACCGGAAGCGCTGCCCCTGATTCTGACCCACGGCTGGCCCGGCTCCATTGTCGAGTTCCTGGACGTGATCGGCCCCTTGACCGATCCGCGTGCCCATGGTGGTGACCCGGCCGATGCCTTCCACCTGGTCATTCCCTCAATCCCCGGCTTTGGCCTCTCCGGGCCTACCGGCGAAGCCGGCTGGAACACGGGCCACGTTGCCGGGGTCTGGGCCGAACTGATGAAGCGGTTGGGTTACAGTCGTTATGGTGCCCAGGGGGGCGATACGGGCGCTTTTGTTGCGCCGGAACTGGGCCAAATCGCGCCCGATCAGGTCGTAGGGGTGCATGTAAACGCGGCTACGTATGGGTTTATGCCCTATGGTCCGGTGGCTGAGGCTGAACTGGCCACCTTTACCACGGCGGAGAAAAAACGCCTGGAGCGCCTGGCTCATTACGAGGCCGAGGGCAGCGGCTATTTTCATATATGAAGCAATGCACCATGACACCTGGGATGAGGATACGTCGGACGGTGATGCGTGGGCTGAACAGCCCGACCAGACCCCAACCGGCGTGGCCGTTTTTGCCCAGGATGTGGCCATCCGGCGCTACGCCGAGCAGAGTTACAACATTGTGCATTGGACAGAGTTTGATAGGGGTGGTCACTTCGCCGCCCTGGAGGTGCCTGATCTGTTGGTGGACGATGTGCGTGCCTTTTTCCGTGCTTTGCGACCCTAGCGGTCTGGAGGAAACGGCCGTTTTTACCAAAACAAAACGCCGGTGTATGCTGATCCCACAACAAGATCGGCATACACCAGCGTCTGACTTCAGGAGCGATTAGTTCTCAAAACAGTTAACAGGAAACGTACAGTATAGGTTTATATCGCTCAGAAAACGCTCACGCGTAACCTGGAGATAGCATGAAGAAGGATACCGGGAGGCGATGTTGTTGCGGGGAGTGGAGGGGTAGCTTAATCGACACCTGGCAGGCCACACAAATCAAGAAACCGGGCCCACCTGCGCTTGCGCTGCCTGGCGCAGGATATGCAAAAAAAGGAGAAATGAAATGTCTGAAAAAAAGAACAAAACCCTCATCAC
>JAWOIM010000676.1:0-6080 GCA_046484685.1 Chloroflexota bacterium
GCAGCTAACGGCCCTCAGCGACATTCAGGTAGAGTTGGTCAACATTCGGGCGGCTTGGCGCTGGTCGGCAGCCAACGGCCCGGCCGAAGCGACCGCTAAAGCTCTGGCCCCCCTCTATCACTTCTACGCCCTCAAGGGATTGTTTGAACAAGGGTTGGCCGATTTTGAAACGGCCGAACAGCATTGGCGGCAGCAGTATAACCACACCCCATCGACTGCCGCCGACCAGATTATCGGCCGGCTGCTGGTCCGGCGTGGTCTCTTTTTGAGCCGCCTGTTCCAGGTAGAGGAAGCAGAGGCGACCCTTCACGCCGGCCTGAACCGTCTTTCCGGCCATGTTTGGGTCCAAGATTTGGTCCAAAATTTGGACCCAAATATGGACCAGCAGCCGGCCACCGCCTATGACCGGGCCGTTGCTCTGAAAGGGTTGGCCCAGGTCGCCTTGCAGCGACGGGATTGGTCTCAGGCAGAGTGCTGGTTTGAGGCCAGCCTGGCCATTTTTGAATCACTGGGGGCCGGGTATGCCGTGGCCAAAATCTTGTCCGGCCTGGCCCATGTAGCCTGTGAGTTGGGTGACTATGAAGAAGCGCGGCGGCTGGATAAAAAGAGCCTGAGCCTCTATCAGGAAATAAACCACCCGTTGGGCATGGCCACCTGCCTTAATAACCTGAGCCATATTGCCGAGCTGCAGGAGAATTATGCCCAGGCCGCATTCTGTCTGCAAGCGGGACTGGCAGTGGCCCACCAGGCAGATGCCTGTTGGCTGATGGCCGTGACGCTGAGCAACCTGGCCCACATTGCCCTGCTGCAAGACCGGCCTGACAATGCTAAACATTACCTGGAGGAGAGTCTGGCCCTACGTAAGCAGCATCGTCTGCCGGGACTAAAGGCGACTCGCCAGGCGCTTGCCGCTGTTCACCCACAAAATAGTTGACACCGCAAATATTTAATGGTAATATCCTCTCAACTAGTTGATAGTGCAACTAAATTGATGGGAGATAATACCGTGCCTGAGCAACGCACGACCCAAAAGTGTAACCTCAACGCCCAACGTGGCCCATTCGGCCGACGTGGGCGTTTTTTTGTTTCAGTGGGGCAAACATCCTTGTTTGCTCTCTTTTGTAAGGCAAACATCCCTGTTTGCCTGGGCAAGCAGGGATGCTTGCCCTACTTAGTTGAGGAGCAAAATGAAACCCAACGCATCCCCTATTGGCCGAATTGCCCTGAGCGGCATTTTGGGCCTGAGCCTTTTCCTGTTCATTTTTTGGCTGCTGACCGGTCTGAACCAGAATACGGCCGCTGCCGAATCCCAACCAGACGGTCAATACAGCCTCCAGGTCAACACCAACTGGTGTGTGGCCGGTGACTTTAACGGCTGGGATAATGCCGGTCAACCATTAGTTGATGACGGCAGCCAGGGCGATTTAATCCCTGGTGACGGTATTTATTCTTTCGCCTATACCTACCCCATTACTGGCTTTCACGAATGGAAAGCTGTTGAATGTGGTACATGGAATGGGTTTCCGCCCAACGGTAATGCCTGGGCCTACACCAATGAGCCGGATCAACCTGTCATTTTCCAAATAGACAGCAATGATTACAGCGCTGATGCGGGCACCACGCTATACCCTACCCAAAATGTTGTGCATTCATGGGGTGATGACTTGCCCACTTCATTTACAGCCGTTGGCAGTTTCAATGGCTGGGACAATGCCGATCCTGATACACTGTTGGTATACGTAGGAGATGGCATTTATCGGCTGGAATTAGAAATCCCTAGCGCCGGTAGCTATATCGGCAAAGTCACAGAAACCGGCACCTGGAATGCATATGGCTTAAACGGCCGTGCCACCGATGCCGGCAACCTGGACTTCACCACCACCACCGACAACGAAATTGTTGTTTTCCTGCTAAACACCAACAACAGTCGCGTCACTGTCACCCAACATGGCAGCAGCAGCGGCAATTACTGTGTAGCCGGTGACTTTAATGGCTGGAACAACGCCAGCCACCCCCTGATAGATGATGGCACCAATGGTGACTTGATGGGTGGTGACAATATCTTCTCCCTAAACGTGACCATCTCTGACGCGGGTCGCGCTACATGGAAGGTCTTTACCTGCGGCACCTGGGATAGCACAATGGCCGAAAACGCCTGGCTCTTTACGACTGTTCCCAGCCAGACGGTTACCTTCACCTATGATACCAATGATCGCAGTCTGGATGGTGGCCTACCACTTCATCCCACCCAAAATATTCCTAATGTTGTCGGGGATGACTTCCCCCCCACCTTTACGGCCGTTGGTAATTGGCAAGGTTGGGATCCCGACAACCCGGCTACAGTCATGACCCCGCTGGGCCATGATATCTTTATCTTCTCCACTACACTGGATGCAGATACCTATGAAGTAAAAGCTAGCAACGATGGCTGGGCTAACCAGATCGGCAGCGACGGCCGTTCGACCAATGCCGCTACCATTGCCTTTACCGTTACGGAAGATGACAGCCTGGTCGTTTTCTGGTTAGACGGCCGTCAAAGCCGGTTAGCCGCACTGATAGTTACCGATACGGTTGAAGAACCCGAAGACCCCTTCCTGGCCACCCCCATCAGCCACACTATCCAGGACGACATCTTCTACTTTGTTTTGCCCGATCGCTACTATGACGGCGATCCCAGCAACAACGAAGGGCCGGCTCCGGGCGGCACGCTCACCGAAACCGGCTACCTGCCCACCGACAAAGCCTTCTACCACGGCGGCGACATTGTGGGCCTGGAGAGCAAACTGGACTACATCCAGGATTTGGGCATTACCGCCCTCTGGTTGACCCCCGTCTTTGAAAACCGGCCCACCCAACAAGATGGCTCCACCAGCTTTGGTATCGGCGGCGCTTATCACGGCTACTGGATCCAAGATTTTGAAGGCATTGACCCTCACCTGGGCAGCGAACAAGAGGTAGTAGACTTTATCGCTGAAGCCCAGTCACGTGGTATTAAAATCTTCTTCGACATCGTGGCCAACCATACGGCCGATTACATCATCTACGCCGAAGGCCAATACAGCTATCGCAACAAAACCGACTACCCCTACCGGGATGCTGACGGCGTCATTTTCGATGACAAAGATTACGTCAACGACCCCAACTTCCCGGAGATGGACCCGCTGACCAGCTTCCCCTACACACCCGTCTTTGCCGACCCCGGCCACGCCACCATCAAAAATCCGGCCTGGCTGAATGATGTCACCCTCTACCACAACCGGGGCGACACCACCTTTGCCGGCGAAAGCTCTGAATATGGCGACTTCTTTGGCCTGGATGACCTCTTTACCGAACATCCGGAGGTTGTGGCCGGTTTCATCGACATCTTTACCAATACGATTGCCGTCTATAACATCGACGGCTTCCGTGTAGACACCGTAAAACATGTCAATGATGAATTCTGGCAAGAACTGGTACCGGTAGTCATGGATTACGCCATCGCCAACGGCAAGCCCGACTTCTTCATGTTCGGCGAAGTCTTTGACGGCAACCCGGCCGTTCTCAGCCACTATACCAGCCAGGTTCCCTTCCCCAGCCTGCTCGACTTTGGCCTACAGGGAACGGCCAACAGCTTTGCCGCTGGTGGACTGGCCACCGACAATGTACGCAACTTCTTTGCTGCCGACGATTATTACACTGACGCCGACAGCAACGCCTATTTGCTGGCCAACTTTATCAGCAACCATGACATCGGGCGGATCGGCCGTACTATCGTCAACAACAACGGCGGCGAGCCGGATGCCAACTGGGTGCAGCGCTCTGAGCTGGGGCATGCCCTGATCTACTTTGCCCGCGGTTTCCCCATCGTCTACTATGGTGACGAACAAGGCTTCACCGGCGCCGGTGGCGACAAAGACGCCCGCCAGGATATGTTCCCCAGCCAGGTGGCCGAGTATGACAACTTTACGCTCATTGGCACCAACGCCCAATACAGCGACGACAACTTCGACCAGACCCATCCCCTCTACCTGACGCTGGCCGAGTATGCCGGCGTGCTGGAAAACCATCTGGCCTTGCGACGCGGGGCACAAATCCACCGCTACAGCCAGAGTGCGGCCGGGATTTACGCCTTCTCCCGGATTGAGCGGGATGAGCAGATCGAATACCTGGTGGTGCTCAACAACGCCACCGGCAGCAGCGCGGCTACCGTTCCCACCTGGTCGCCCGACACCGACTTTGTGCCGATTTATCCCAGCGGCGGTCTCACCGTCACCAGCGCTGCCAACGGCAACCTGAACGTGACCATAGCGCCCCTCAGCCTGGTCATCTACCGGGCCGCTACGCCGCTGCCGGCCAGCACCAACGCCCCGGCTAACCCCACCTTCAATACGCTGACCCCCAACCAGGAGGTCTCCGGACGGGTTGAGGTGGGTGTGGCCCTGGACGCAGACCGCTTTGCCGAAGTCACCTTCGCCGTCAGCATTGACGGCGGCCCCTATGAGCTAATTGGCACCGATACCAACTCCCCCTTCCGCGTCTTCTACGACGTTTCGGACCTGCCGACCAACACCTCACTGCGCTTCAAGGCGACCGTCAACGACCTACGCTACCCGGATGCGGAATATGGCGTCTCGGCTATTACTGTGACGACGACAGAAACGGCCGAACCCGGCGCCGGTGATTACTTCATCTTCCACTACTTCCGTGCCGATGGCGACTACGGCGATTTTGACAGCAGCGACTACAACGACTTCTGGGGCCTGCACTTGTGGGGCGATGCTATCGACCCCGCTGAGCTGCCCACCTGGACCGAACCGCGCACGTTCAGCGGTTTTGACAACTATGGCGCTTTCCTGGCCGTGCGTCTGATAGACGACAGCCACCTGGTCAACTTTATTATCCACCGCGGCGACGTCAAAGACGGCACCGACGCCGACCGCTCCTTCCATCCCAGCGTGGCCAAAGAAATCTGGCTGGTGGGCGGCGACGCCAACGCCTACACCTCCCCCGCCGAGGCCCTGCAGGCCACCTTCATCCACTACAACCGGGATGACGACGAGTACGACGACTGGGGCCTGCACCTGTGGCAGGATGGCCAGCCGCCGCTGACCAATTGGCCCGACCGCCATATGCCCGACAGCTTTGACGATTTCGGCGCGGTCTTTTCTATTACCGTCTCCCAATACCCGACCCTGACGCTGGAGGCCGGGCTGAACTTTATCGTCCACAACGGCGACGGCATTCAGGAGCCAGACCGCGCCTACACACCGACCGTTAACTATGAGGTTTGGGTGCGAGACGGCCGTCCCGATGTCTACACGCAAAAACAGGCCGCTCTGGGCGATTACGGCGTGGCCGTTATCCATTACCATCGCTGCTTTGGCGACTACGGCGACTACGACAGCAGCGACTACAACGACTTCTGGGGTCTACACACCTGGGGCGCGGCCCCCGATCCCGGCTGGACCACTCCCCGCAAAGCCGACGGCTTCACCAACTTCGGCGTTTACTTTGAAGTACCCCTCATCAACGACGGCGACCTCGGCTATATCCTCCACCGGGGCGACGAAAAAGATGTTGAGCCTGATCAATCGCTGGACTTTGCCCAAAAAGGGTACGAAATCTGGATTGTGCAGAATGACGACGGCTTCCAGCATGTCTCCCCGGCCATTGCCCACAATGTCATTGGTCAGGTCTGTGGCGGCGCGGGCGACATCAGCCAACAGCGGGCCT
Source organism: Chloroflexota bacterium (assembly GCA_046484685.1). GTDB lineage: Bacteria > Chloroflexota > Anaerolineae > Promineifilales > Promineifilaceae > SLGK01. Next base: position 5,713 of record JAWOIM010000676.1, read on the forward strand.
ACTGGCTGGCGAGCGACACCATCGGCTGGCAGGCCCAGGCCAACCTGGCCGACATCGACCAGTATCGCCTCTACTACGACGCGGATGCCGGGATTACGCTGGACCAGAGTGGCATCAGCGGCGGCAGCGCCATCACCCTGACGGTCAATCCCGACGGCCTGGGCAGTGACATCCAGGAGAAGTTCCCCCATCTGGCAACCTTGCCCGCTCTGGATATTGCAGCCGCTGACCTGGCACTGGTCCCCGACATCCTCAAAGGGCAGTTCGTCATTGCCGCCTATAACGGCAGCGGCGACCTGCTGGATGCCACCGGCCTGCAAATTCCCGGCGTTCTGGACGATCTGTACGCCACAGCCGCCTACGACCAG
>JAWOIM010000700.1:0-9948 GCA_046484685.1 Chloroflexota bacterium
AATTAGAATTGCAGGGTTTTTCAGTTGTCACTGTAGCCGCGGTTTCCCAACCGCGCCGCCTACTTGGCGCACTCACACGGCGAGGTAAGGATACCTCCTGTGGGAGACCTGACAGGTTGGCAAGCTTTGCTTGCACCAAACCTGTCAGGTCTGTGTTCCACGATTCCTTGTTATACTCGGTAGTAAGTAACTGTCCGCAAATAACTTAGCGGTTTGGGTTCGTAATAACCGCTACTTCGGCTGCGCTCAGCACATGTTTAGCGGTCTGGACGGCTAAAGCCGTTACTACGAACTTAATTCTGGACAGTTACTAAGAGGCAAGTAGCAGGCAGCATGTGGCAAGTGCCGGCAGCTAGCGGCCACCCGGCAACATTCTGTGAACTGGTTCTAGACTTATGACCATCAATAAAAATCATCGCTCCCAGTCAGGGGGAATTTTCTCCATATTTCGTCGTGGCCCTCAGTGGCAACAAATTGATGGCTACCATGTTGAAGACCTTAATAGTGAGCAGCCCGTATGGGTTACAGCGGGCAGCACCATGTTGGGCAATATTATTGCACCACAGATCAAGGTGGCCGGCATGGTCAATGGGGCTGTTGTCTCCCAGGCTGTCACCATTATGCCCCAGGGAGAGATTTGGGGAGATGTTTACACAGGCCAGTTGCAAATTGAGCCGGGCGGTGCAGTTTATGGCTGGATTAGCAGTATTGACAGCAGTCAATACCAACAAATTCAAGAACAGGGCAGCCTGCCTGACACGCTTAGCCGGGATACAGCCACAGCCACGGCCGCTGATGCCGAGTTTACCCCCTATGATCCGGCCCAAATAGAAGCCTTTAGCCGGCTGCGTCATGAAGCGGCCGCGGCCAAGACAGCCCGTGCCGAGCTGGAACAAACGTTTGAAAAACGTCTCTCCGAAGTAGCCGGTGAAGCAACTGCTCGCGTGGTCAGTCTGCGTGAAGAATTGGCGGCAATAGATACCAATCTGACAACAGCCCAACAACAACTGAAAGAACTAAAAAGCAGCCTGGCAGCCCATCAAAATCAGATTGAGCGACAGGCGGAAGAGTTGACTGCGACGCGCACCTTGTTGGACGAACGAAACAAGGAACTGAAAGCGCTGCAACAGTCCCATGACAACAAAAACAGTGCCTATGAACAACTAGACACAGCCTACAAAGAGCTGGATATGAACCATATAGCCGCGCAGCAAAAAATTGATGCGTTGGCCAAAAAGATAGATAATCTGGAAGGTGCGTTACAAAACAATTTACGCCATTCTGCCGATCAGGAAGAAGCGCTTATTCGCTGGCAGGAGTTGGCCGAAGATTATCAAAAACAGATCGGCGAATTAGAAACTCAGATAGAGCATAATAAGTTTCAAGTTGAGGAACAGTCACGGGTAATTGAGATGCTGCGCGGACAGCGAGATCAGCTTGAGACTGAATGGCAGCAGGCACAGGATGAACTAGATCTGCTGCGCTCCCGCGAGACTCGACCCCTCAGCAAGGACGAATTAGAGCATGAGCGTTCGCTGGCTGAGGCTTATAAAACGGCTCAAGTAGAATTAGAACAACTGCAAACGGCCGTTTCCCAATTGTCACAATATGAAGATCAGGTAATATGGTATCAGGCTGATCTGGAAACGGCTCGCGCTGAACTGCAAGAAACGCGCGCCGTTGTAGGCAAGCAAGAAACACGTCTGGCCAATTTGCAGGAGAAACTACGCACAGCTCAAACTGAAGCGAAAGCAAAACAAAAACAAACTGACCGCTTAAATGAACAATTGGAACAACAAATTCGTCAGTCGCACGCCCTGGAACAGCAGCTAAACCAGATACAACTGACGGTCGAAGAAAAAGAGGCTAACAAACTGGCATTAGAAAAATCACAACGTCAATTTCAGCTTCAGCTTGAAGCGGTAGAAATGGAGTTGGAACGCCATCTGCGTGAGACAGAAGCACAGGGACACCACCTGGCCGAAATTCAAACGACGCTGATCGAGCGGGAACTTAAAATGGATCAGCTAAAGAAAACGGCCGTAGCCCGCGCCCAAACCATCGTGACCCTTAAAGATGCAGCGCGCAAGCGTGTTCACACCCTGGAAAAACAACTGGCGCAAAGCCAGGAGCAGGTGAATGAACTGAAACTGTTCATTGAACGCCGGCATAAAAAGAGCAGCAGCTAACAAGAAGTATTGGAGCATTCTATGTCCTCAATTGAACTGGCAGTAATTGGCGGCAGCGGCCTCTACGACATGGCCGGGTTAACCGAAATTGAAAAGAAGCAAATTAACACCCCTTTTGGTTCCCCATCCGATGATATTACGGTCGGGACGCTGCACGGGCAGCGCGTTGCCTTCTTGCCCCGCCACGGACGAGGCCATGTTCTAAATCCCAGTGAAGTCCCCTATCGGGCCAATATCTATGCGCTGAAACAGCTCGGTGTCCGCTACATCGTTTCAGTCAGCGCCTGTGGCTCACTGCGCCAGGAATATGCCCCCGGCCATATCCTCATCCCCGACCAACTGTATGACCACACCAAACAGCGCGCCACCTCCTTTTTCACTGATGGTCTGATAGGCCATGTTAGCGTAGCCGACCCCTTTTCGCCTGAACTAAGCAGCCTGTTGGCTCAGGCCGTGCAAGATGTAGGCGGCACGGTCCACCAGGGCGGTGCTTTTATTACTATCGAAGGGCCGCGCTTTAGCACAAGGGCTGAATCCAACGTCTATCGTGGTTGGGGCATGAGCATTATCGGCATGACCACCAGCCCGGAAGCTTTTTTGGCAGCCGAAGCGGAAATCGCTTACACGGTTATGGCCCACGTGACCGACTATGATGTGTGGCATGAAAATGAAGAGTCGGTGACAGTGGAACTGGTTGTTCGTACCTTGCAAGCCAACACGGTTGTGGCCCAAGCTGCCATCAGCCGCCTGGTAGAACAATTTGATGATTGGCGGGCTGAATTTGCCGCTCACAACAATTTAAAAAACGCGCTCATCACCAATCCGGCGCACATTCCCCAGGCCACGCGCCAGAAGTTAGCCTTGCTGGTAGATGGCTACCTATGACTCTACTGAAAAAAGGTCGAAAAACCGAGTTTTTCAGGGCCCTTACTCTGATGATTGTGGTGGCGTTTGGCTAAAAACTCGGTTTTTTCAGTGAACTCATCTATAGAAACAACATGATTCATCCCAGAGAACGCAGAGAAGGGCGAGATTTTTACTTCGGTCGCTCTGGGGCCACTGTGGTGAAAATGGATGCCGGTGCGGTTGCTCTTTTACTGGCGGCTGCCTTTGTGTTTGTCAATGCGGCCGCTTTGAGTTTAGTGCGCACGGGGGAAATACACGGCCGTTACTTCACTGCTCCCCTTATCTGGCTGGGGCTAATGGCAGCGGCCCATCTGCTGCTAAGCTGGCGACTGCCCCAACGTGATCCCCTGCTTTTGCCCCTCTACGCCCTGTTAACCGGCTGGGGACTGCTGTTAATCGATCGGCTGGCGGCCAACTTCCTCATGCGACAGGTCGCCTGGCTGGTAGTAACAACCCTGGTTTTGCTGGCTGTGGCCACCTTAGCCCATCGGTATCTCGACTGGCTGCGCCGCTACCGCTATACCTGGCTTCTTGGCGGCCTGCTGCTGCTGGCCATCACCCTGCTGTTCGGCGTCAATCCCTCCGGCTTTGGGGCTGCTCTATGGCTGCCCATCCCCCTCAGCGGCCAGGTTTTCTTCCAACCGTCCGAACTACTCAAACTACTGCTTATTGTTTTTCTGGCCAGCTACTTCCACGAACGCGAGACATTGCTGCGGCATAGCAGTCAGCGGGGCAGCCGGGCTGCCTTTCCTTACCTGGTACCACTGCTGCTGATGTGGGGCTTTTGCATGGTGCTGCTCGTCTGGCAGCAAGACCTGGGGGCAGCCACTCTCTTTTTTATTCTCTTTTTGAGTCTGCTTTATCTGGCCACCGGCCGGCGGGGATATGTATTGGCCGGACTGGGACTACTACTGCTGGCCAGCCTGTTCGCCTATTATACCTTTGCCGTTGTCTCATTACGGGTAGATATCTGGCTCAACCCCTGGCCTGAAGCCAATAATCGAGCCTATCAAATTGTGCAATCTCTCTACGCGCTGGCGGCCGGCGGTATTTGGGGGACGGGTATTGGCCAGGGGTACCCCACCTATATCCCGGTAGTGCATTCTGATTTTGCCTTTGCCGCTATTGCCGAAGAGTGGGGTCTCATCGGCAGTCTAAGCGTCCTGATCTGTTTTATCCTGCTGGCCTACCGGGGATTTCGCATTGCCGCCCTGACCCCACGGCCGTTTCATACCTATCTGGCGGCCGGCATTACCATCATGTTCAGTATCCAGGCCTTGTTGATCATGGGCGGCGTAACCAAGCTGCTGCCCCTCACCGGTGTCACCCTCCCTTTTGTCAGCTACGGCGGCAGTTCGCTGCTCATGAGCGGAATCATGATGGGGATGCTGTTATTGTTGTCACAAAAAGGGGCGAGCAGCGGGTAGCGATTGGCGCCTACCCGCTGCCTGCCACTCGCCACCAATAAACCTTATGTCGCCACATAATCAACCAATCGACCGTTTGCACCAATTGCACCAGCTTACCCGCTTGTTGGTAGCTGCTTTTGTGGTGGTAGGCCTGGCCCTGATTTATTGGAATGTGGTGCGGGCCGGCACTATTTTGAGCCGGGATGATAACCCACGCCTGGTTGAAGAAGCGCTGCGTACCCGCCGCGGAGAGATTGTAGACAGAAACGGCCGTCTTTTGGCCCAGTCTATTGGCACCGGTCGTCAGACCCGCCTCTATCCCCACCCCACCATTGGCCCCGCCGTGGGCTACTACAGCTTTCGGCACGGCACGGCCGGCGTTGAAGAAAGTTATGATGGCTGGCTGCGCGGCGTCAGCGACAACGAGTGGGTCGAGCTGTGGCAGCAGATACTCAACGAGCCGCGCCAGGGCCATCACATCCAGTTAACGCTGGATGTAGAATGGCAGTTGTTGGCCGGTGCGCTGCTGTCCAACCAGCCTTCGGCCCTGCTGTTGTTAGAACTGCCTGGTGAAGCGGACAATACCGCCCTCATTCGGGTGCTTGTGAGCCATCCCGGGTATGATCCCAATGAACTGGAGGCCCAGTTTGACCTGCTGCTGCAAGATGCCAACGCGCCGCTGCTCAACCGGGTAACACAAGGACAATACCAGCCGGGACGGCTGCTGCTTCCTTTTGTTATTGGCGGCGCTGCCGAAACGGGCCGGTTGGAGTGGGCCGACCCGGTTATTCCGGCCACGCCGGCCATTCTCATTGGGGAGCAGGCCCTGACCTGTCTTAGCCGGCCGCCTGATCCCCCTACCTGGGCCGATATTGTGCGCTATGCCTGCCCCTACCCGCTGACCAGCCTGGGAGCAGAAATTGGTCCAACCGGTTTGGCCGACTTGCTGGCAGAATTTGGCTTTGCCCAATCTCCGACTGTGCCTCTGGCTACCGCCTCCACCACACCCCTGGCCATTGTCGACGCCTCACTGGCGGCCATTGGCCAGGAGCAGTTGACCCTTTCTCCATTACAAATTGGAAAGGCGTGGGCAGCCTTGGGCAGCGATGGTCGTTTACCAACGCTGCAACTGGTATCGGCCGTTCGCCCCTATTACGCCACAGAGTGGCAGTCCGTTTCACCAACCCCGAACCAGGCTCTGCATCCCCTTTCGCCAGCAACGGTACACCAACTGCGCCAGGCCCTCCCCCTCGTCGACAACCGGCTGGAATACAGCCTGCTCGTGCTTTCCGGGGAGCAGACCAACAACAGTTGGTACCTCAGCCTGGCCCCGGCCGACAATCCCCGTTACGCTCTCATCATCGTCATTGAAGATACGGCCGCTCCCCAGGCCGCCGCCAGGATCGGCCGTCAACTTTGGCCGGCCGTATTAAAATAAACCAACGATACAAAAACAATTTCCCCATTTGCCCTAGATTTTTTTGTGCTGTGCGTCTAACGTTATAGCAGGATTCGAATTCTAAAGGTAGCCGTTCAGTTACTCATAGAATAGAACGCTGATAAACGCAGATTGGCTAACGCAAGCGGATAAACACGGATTTTTTGTTTTTTATCTGCGAAAATCCGTCAAATCCGTGTAATCCGCGTTCTATATATTAGGGTAGGTGAACGCTTACTTCTAAAGGAACCGTCTTGTTGAATATTGACCAGATCATCGCCCGCAGCCGGCCAGGCGATACGGCCGTTATAGAAACCATCGTGGACCAATATCAGGTCCGTCTCTACGACCTGGCCTATTCGATGCTGCGTGACGAAACGGCCGCCAATGATGCGGTTCAGGACACGTTTATAAAAGTATACGAACGGTTAGACAGCTTCCAGGGGCAGTCCAGCTTTGAAACCTGGCTCATTGCCATTGCCACCAACTGCTGCCGCGACCAGCTACGCCGTCGCCGGGTGCGCCGCGCCCTTTCGCTGGACAACCTGACCCCGGCCTGGCTGCGCCGCCTGGCCCGGCGCGACCAGCAGCCGGAGGTACAGTTTGAGCGCAGCGAGCGCCGCCGTAAAACCTGGGCTTTGGTAGACAAGCTGGATGAGCGGCTGCGTATCACCATCACCTTGCGCTACCGCTACGGCTATAGCTGCCCTGAAATAGGTGAATTATTGGACATTGCCACCAACACCGTCTATGACCGGCTGGGCGAAGGGCGTCGCCGCCTGGTGGAACTGTCCGAGGCAGAAGGATCAGATGTGGAACTATAACTTTAGGAATAACCAGACACACCCCTGCACCACGATGCGCCCCCGCCTGTCGCGGCAGTTGGAGGGCGACCTGCCGCCGGCCGCAGCAGAGGAGTTGGCGGCCCATCTAGCCGATTGCTCTGAATGCCGCCGCTGGGCCGGCGCGGAGCAGGCCCTGCACAAGCGGCTGCTGGCCGAGGTGGAACCTCCCTGGATCATGCCCCCGGCTGCCAGAGCCTACAACCGTTCCCAAATCCGACGACGCCTGCGGAGGAAAAATCTGATGGTACAAACACGACAAACCGTCCGGGGCCTGGCCGCCCTGGTTATGCTCTTGCTCTTTACCGCGGGTCTCTTCTGGTGGTGGCAGAATTATGACCTGGAATCGCTCGCGCCTATCAATACCCCTATCCCCCAGGAAACAGAGCAGGTAACGATCACATTGGCCGTTGAAGGCAGCAGCCTCAGCCGCTATCAGCCCTTGATTGAGGCGTTTGAACAGGAAAATCCCCACATCCGGGTGCGCCTGGTCAATACCAGTGAAGTAGCCGACCCTGACGAGAGTGGTATCCGGGCGCTGGCCACCTCCTTCGATGTCTTCCCCTACAGCCCCAACCGGCAGGGGGAGAGCCAATATCTGCTGGATTTACGGCCGTTGCTCGACCTCGACCCCCAATTTGAACCGGCCGACTTCCTGCCCGGTCTGCTGTCCGCGCCGCTGGAACCCTTGTGGGCCATTCCCACCGGGGCCGCCTATTACGTCACCTTTTACGACCAGAGCGCCTTCGAGGCTGCAAACTTACTTCCGCCCGAACTGGATTGGACCACCGATGACTTTCTGGATGCGGCTCTGGCCCTGACCGTACGCGAGGGCAACGAAGTAACGCGCTGGGGCTACGTGCCCGGCCAGATGCGCTACCCGCCCCTGCTGGCCACGCAGTTGACCGGCCCCCTGACGACACCCGACGGCAGCCCGCGCCTGGCCGACCCGGACGTGGTGGCTGCCGTGCAGTGGTTGGGCGACCTGTTTACGCTGCACCAGGTTTCCCCCTGGCTGGACGATTACCGGCCGGCTGAAAGGCGAACGGGCAGCGGCGGCCAGACTGCGCAGGCCTTGATCAACAGCGGCCAGGCGACCATGTGGCACTTTACCCACCTCTTGTTTGATGCTAATGACGAAAATGTGGGAGTAACGGCCGTGCCTCACGGTCCCCATGGCCTGGCTGCCGAGCCGATTATTTACGGCTTTGCCGCCAGCCGGGGCACGGCCCACCCGGAAGCGGCCTGGCAGTTGCTCCACTTCCTCTCTCGGCAGCCGTCGCAGGATAGTTGGGCCGACCTGATCACGCCTGCCCGGCGTTCGGTGGCAGCGGCCAACAGCTATTGGGAACAATTGCCCGACAGCCTGACCCCGGCGCTGCAATATACGGCCGAAAACAACAGCCCACCCCGCATCTCTTTCCAGGCCGCCAATTTGCTCCAGGAAGCCATTAGCGCCCACATTGACGACGACATGCCCGCAGCCGTGGCTTTGGGCAAACTACCCCCGCCAACGGCCGCACCGCCGGAGACAGAAACAGAAGTTGTCATTGTCCCCACCATCCCGGCAGAGGCTGATGAGGAAAGTGTGCAAATTAACTTTTATACTTCTGTTACTTCTGCTGAAGCACACCGCTTATTAGCAAACCAATTCCACAGAGAAAATCCAGACATCCGGGTAGAAATTCTTGAAGAGGCTATTAGACTAAATGCCCCCCAAGAAAGCCTGCTCAACCGCATCGCTACGAGTGATTGTTTTGTTGGGACATCATCCGACCTGGCCGATAGCAACCTGCGGGCTGTCTTGCTGCCGATTGGACCCTTTCTAGACCTGGATACGAGCTTGCAAGCGAATGCTTTCTATCCCGCCTTGTTGAATGAACTTACTTTGGATGGCGAGCTGCTGGGACTTCCGGGCGGGGTTCGTATCCCTTATATCGAATATAATCGGCGGCTCTTTCAAGAAGCGGGGGTTCCAGAACCCTCAACAAATTGGACGCTGGCGGACTTTTTGGAAATCGCCCAACAGTTGACAATGGGAGAAGGTGAATCGAAACAATATGGCTTTGCCGACCAATTTGCACATGTGCTTTTCATCCGCGGTATTGATGGGCTTCGCGTCCAGCTATTGGATGAGAGCAATACTGTTCCTCATTTTAATTATGAGACAGCAGCCGAGTTAGTAACCTGGTATGCTGATTTGGTGCGCCTGTATGAAGTACAGCCCTGGTTAAATATTCACCTTAATCCGGATTTTTCCCAGTTTGAAACATTACTTCGGGAAGAACGTGTCGCTATGTGGCCCGGTGGTGCTCCTAACTATATCCATTTCATGCCTCGCCCATTTCCCAATATCGATATAGGCGTAGCCACAGAGCCATTGGTACCCGATGGTCACGAAGCGTCGCTTTCAGTTGATGCCTATTATATTCTGGCGGATTCTTCTCAGCCGGCAGCTTGTTGGGAGTGGATCAAGTTTCTGGTTAGGCAGCCATCAGCCATACACGCACGTCCACAATTGTTCCGTTTGTTACCCGGTCACATTGAAACGGCCGAATCGGAGGAATATATCACTCTGGTTGGGGAGGAACTGGCAGCCGTAGGTCATGCTTATATAAATAATCTGCCCCCAAATCCCCCGCCTTCCTTGCCGTCCTGGATGGATCGCGGTATTTACTGGCTGATACAAGCCTACTATGCCGTAGCCAGTGGTGAGTCTGACGTGGCGTCGGCTCTGGCCGAAGCTGAGGCCAAGTTTAGCCAGTATCGTCAATGTATTATTGAACGGGATGCGTTTAACAAGCAGGCGGAGTGGAGTGAGTGTGCCGCTACAGTACGTTGAGGCGGCGTTGGCCTTTTCAAACAAGTGGCGCGTGGATGAGGGTGGGGAAATACGGCCGTTTGGCAAACCGTCATTCATTCTATAGCAAGATTCGTTGTTGTCGGGGAACGGCCGAATCTCCCACAAGCACAGCTACCGGTTAGCTTCGGCTCGCCTGTCTCAGTAGTGTTATGCTACAATAAGCATTAAAGTTGACGATAGGAGATTCTGTAGACCTTAAAGAACTATCTGAGTAATGGCTGTTCAAGTTTATTTAGACACAAGTGTTTATAATCGGCCGTTTGACGATCAGACGCAACCGCGTATCAAGGGAGCAGGTAAA